>JACCXN010000094.1 GCA_013696965.1 Bacteroidota bacterium
CAATCCCGGAACAAACAGGAATGAATGAAACATGGATATACAATTTGGCAATTAAAATACAATTTTTTACATATGAAATAGCCATGCACGAACCGTTCACAAACGCTAATGAATATAACATGGCTATCCCGATAAATCGGGATGACAATTAAAAAACAAATTATATACATATGAAATAGCCATGCACGAACCGTTCACAAACAGCAATGAATATAACATGGCGTATTCCATATGACATTTAAAAAAACAATTATATACATATGAAATAGCCCTGCACGAACCGTTCACAAACAGCAATGAATATAACATGGCTATCCCGATAAATCGGGATGACATTTAAAAAACAAATGCTTTAGCATTCTTGAGTTCCTTAAAGGAAAAATTAAAAACGAATAAATTATATACATATTAAAAGTGCCATTTCAGCTAAAAATTTCACTGATCCAAAAAATGGCAAGTTCCATCGAGCTTTAATAATAAAATTTTATGAAGATGAAAAGTCCAATCACAGGTAAAGAAATGATATTGACCAGAGAAAGAAAGTCGATGGATTTCAGAAAAGAAACATTTGATGTTGTTTTTCATTATTTCAAATGCACTGATAGTGGAGAACAATTTACCACCACCACATTAGATGAAGTGAACATGAATCAGGGATATAACCAATACCGCGATAAATTCAATATTCCATTTCCTGATGAAATTGTCCGCATTCGTGAAAAATATGGGTTGCCGGCATCCAGGATGTCAAGCATTTTGGGGTTTGGAACCAATAGCTACCGGCAATATGAAGCAGGTGAAATGCCGAGCGTTTCAAATGCCCGATTGATACAAATGGCAGATGACCCAAAGAAGTTTATTGATATGGTAGAATTGTGCATTCTGCTGGATGATAAAACAAAAGCTAAATACATTCACAAAGCACAGTTGTTAGTGGAGGAAAGAACACGTAATCTTTTTAATTTTAATCTGAAAGATTATTTGCTTGGCGATCATTTGGCTGATATTTATTCAGGATACAGAAATCCCAATTTTGAAAAGTTTTCTGAAATGGTGGTTTATTTCTCAGAGCAGGTACAGCCTTTTAAAGCCAAGATGAACAAATTGTTATTCTATGCTGATTTTTTAATGTTTAAACAAAGTTGCTTTTCCATTAGCGGAGTAAGATATAAAGCCATTGATATGGGCCCTGTTCCCAATAATTTTCAAAGCATTTTTGAATATTTAGCCAACAAAGACGAAATTGATATTAATTATATACAGTTTCCCCAGGGGCAAATAGGAGAACAATTTAAAGCAAGAAAAGACAGGCCCTTTAACCCAGGTTTATTTTCTGAATCAGAATTAGAAGTCTTAAGTAAAGTTTCCACCGTATTTAAGCAAACAAGCACCAATGATATTATAGAATTAAGCCATTTGGAAGGAGCCTGGAAGAAAAACGAAAAAGCTAAAAGTGTGATCAGTTACGCGTATGCATTTGAATTAAATCAGATTTAAGCAAAAACTTCCCTATATGTATTGTAAACGAAGGTTTTGTGAAAGCAATTCATACAACTGAAGCATAAGTTTAAAAAAAAATCTACTGAAAGTTTAATTATCTTAAATAGGATTTCTCCTATTTTAAGGAGCCATAAACAACGCTGAGGCTATGCTAATGCAGAATCCGCTTCTCAAGTAGAAGATTAAATTAAGTTCTATGCTTTAACACTTTTGCTTCAATGTAAAAAATAATTTCCTCGGCAATGTTTTTAGATTGATCGCCCATTCTTTCTATTTTTCTAATTACGGATAAAACGGAAAAGTAATGAAGAGGATCTGGGTGATTGTTTTCAATCAAAGCAAGGGTGGTTTTTATTGCAGCCAAATTAATTTCATCAAGAAAATCGACTTTTATAAATACTTTTCTGGCAAGTTCGGTGTCCTCGTTTATCAAAGCATCTAGGCTATCATCAAGCCTAGAAAGAGTTCGATTTATTCCTCCATATCATATCTCCACTCTTTTTTCAGTTTGTCATACTTTAGCCTGTCGTCCGGCCATTCAATGAATTTCGTATTGTTTAAATAAGCGTTAACATTGCCTTTTTCAATCATTTCTTCAAACAATAGTTTTCCTTTGCTCTTTAAATCCTCCACCGGCATTACAGGGGTATTAAAAAGTTCTTCAAAATCAATTATATTTCCATTTTTATCCATGCTGAATTTTCCTCCAACTCCTCGAGTTATGCCTTGTACTGATCTTGCAGGGCGAATCATGTAATAATAATGGATGTTGCCAGGGGCAATAAAATAATAGCATAATTCAAACTTGTTAATATGCCCGGTGTAATAACTGCGGTATTTGGGCTCAAACTTAGAGATGTAGTCCGCAGACTTGGGTTTTACATAAATATATGTTATTAAATTAGCCATTTGCGTATCTAGCTGATGATTCTGGTAATATGCAGCAGGGGCGTATTTGTTTGTTATTTCACTTTCTTTAGGACTACATGAAAATAAGAACAGGAATAAAAAATAATTAGAGAAAAGAAATAAACGAATCATGCCAAATAAGATTTAAAAGTAATTATACATTAAAAAACCAGGAAGTATGATAGCTTCCTGGTTTTTATTAATCAAAAATTAAAGTCAAAGGTCATTTATAAATTAGTTGTATTCAGTAAGTGCACAGTTCCAATCCACCCATCCTGCTGTCCAGTCTGTTGCGCCAAATGCACCTCTAAAAGTAACATTTTCCATTCCTGAAAGGTTTGCGTTAGTAAAATCAGCTCCAGTAAGTAAAATAGAACCAGCGCCAGGTGTTACTGTAGGTTTTCCAGCATCAAACATGTTTAAGTTGATGCCCGCATCCTGCCATTTGTCTAGCAATTGGTTGCCCCATCCGGCAGTATTGTACCAGGCAATAACATCAAAACCCGCTTCAGTTGTTTTTAAGGCAACTCCTCTAGGGTTGGTTGGGTGTTGATCTCCATTTGCAGGAGAGTTGGTAAATAATGTGCCAGCAGAACCATATCCGCTGCCGCCCCAATGTTCAACCCCTGCAAGTACCACATTTCTTAATTGCAGTTCATCGCCAGTTGCGTGAGCCGCAGTGTTTACCCCATCTATAAACAATCCGTTTGGATATCCTGTTAAGAATGAATTGTATATTTTGATTTTGTTGCTTCTTCTCAAGTGCATTGCATTTTGAAACTGAAGACTAATTGCAGTTTCTCTTGTCTTCTTTGGCCCTATCATAGTTACGTTTGAAAACTTAGCAGATGTGTATGGAGCAACCAAAGCACCCGATCCATTGTTGTCAACCTCAAAACCATTTGATCCTGACTGATCAGCCATTGAAACCCCTCTTATTGCAAGAGCATACTGGATATTTCCGCTAAAACCAAAATCAACATCCATATCATCATCTAAACATTTGTAAGCAACAAGATATTTGCAATTTACTGTTCCGCCAAACCATTCAAAAGCATCATCAAGGCCATAAGCACACTGTACGTGCTCTATAACCGTACCTTTTCCAACGCTGCCCATTGTTAAAGAATTTACTTCCTCATTAGGGTTAATCGGAATACCTGCATAATTGATCTGCACATATCTTACAACTCCTGAATTATCGTTGTCATCATTGCCTCCATGGATTCCTCCGTAGCCACCTTCTAGTTCAACATCAGTTCCCTGGTTGTTTTTTGCTCTACCGCAAATAACAAGTCCACCCCAATCGCCTGGTTCTCTTAATCCCGGAGCTCTTTCTGATGTCATAATAATTGGCTCAGAAGCGGTGCCGTTGGCCAATATTTTTCCACCTCTTTGAATAATTAAAACGCCTTTCGTTTCTCTGTCGCCCATAATAACTGTTCCGGCCTCTATGGTAAGTATTTTACCATCCTGAACCCTGCAATAGCCATTTAATTTGTATATGTTACCTTTTGTCCAGGTAGCTGTTTCAATATCTCCCGATATTTCTATAACCTGCTTTGCTGGAACGGCCGTTACAGTTACCACAAAAGTTTTAGCAGCAGATTGTTCTCCTCTTATATCGGTAGCCTGAAAACTGAAATTTATTGTTGACCCAATAGCTAAGTTTTCTACTATATAAGTAAATTCATGGTCTTTAGTGGTACCATTTAATTCTATAACAGGATAATTAGCATCAGCAAGCCCATTTTTTAATATGTTAAGCGATTTTAAACCAGAGGCAGCGGTGAGTTTAACAGTTGTGCTTACCTGATTTCCTGGTGTATTACCAGCAGTTTCGGAACTTAAAGATAACTGAACAGCCCCATACAGGCAGGATCCATCATCTTTTTTTGCTTTTGGATCATAATTTAAAGAAGTAGGATCTATACACCCTTCTCTTTTACAAGAAGAAAACACCATAACAGATGCCAGTGCGATCATTGATAGAAGTTTCAAATTTTTCATATTTTTCATTTTGGTTTTTACTTGTTTTTTATGATACAAACATATAGCTTGAATTTTACCTGTTCATTAAGTCTAAATGATGCTTTTGTTATCAAGTCGTTTTTTTAATGTTAAGAAGTTCGGTTAAAGAATTTATACCCGTTCAAAATTTAAGTTCAACCCCGGCTGAAATTACCGCCCCTGGCTTAAACCCCTGAATTCGCTGATCTGTTTTTCTATCCCATTTTCCATCTCCATTTCCATCCTGTAACAATATTATTTCCTGGTTCAGCAAGTCTGATATGCCTATCTTTATTTGAGTATATTTTCCAATACTTTTGGAAAGGGTTAAATCAATAAGATTTCGAGGCATTTCGTATATGTCGGGATAATCATCTGTTCCGATAATAAATAACCTGCGGCCAATAACATTGTACATTAAAGTTATCTGCAGGTCATGCTTTGCATTGTTATAGAAAAGGCCGGAATTAATCATGTATGGCGACTGCCCCATCAAAGGCCTGTTTTGAGATTGCCTAAGATCTTCTCCTAAATTTACCCTGCTGTTGATCAAAGAGGTATTAAATAAAATACCCAAATCGTCTAGAAATTTAATGGTAGTTAAACCGATAAATGATTTTCTTGCCTCAATTTCTATTCCTAAGCTTCTTGCTTCCACAGCATTTCCGTAAGTAAACGTTTTAATTCCCCCAGATCCTCCACCGGGAACAAAAAATGTTTCAATGGGGTTTATAAATTTTTTATAAAAACCGGCAACAGAAACAACCTCATTGGCGCTTGGATATAGTTCCCACCTTGCGTCAAAATTATGTATTTGAGCTGTTTGAATATTCTCGTTTCCTTTTTTAACCAGATTAAAATTGAAATCATAAAACCCAAATGGGGCGAGCTCTCTAAATTCCGGCCTGTTCACTGTCATTCCATAAGCCCCTCTTAGAAGCATTTTTTCTGTAAGGTTATAAGAAAGATTTGCAGAAGGAAGAACGCTTACAACAGGATTATAAACAACTACAGGAATGTTGGTAAGCGTTGCACTTCTGAGTTCTTGTATGTTATTCTCTATTCTTACCCCTGCCTTAATTTTAAATTTTCCAAAAGGCACGGCAGCGGTAAAATATGGAGCAATTAAATTATTTGAAGCAGTATATGAATCAGAAGGGTTTGATTGTTCATCAATCCGAATTCCGTAAGAGGCATTAATGTTATTGGGATGAAAAAGAGAATCAATTGATACATCAAGCAGGTTGTTGTCAAAACCAAAAGTACTGGATCTTGTATAGCCGATGTTTCTTGCGGTAAAATAACGTTCTTTATTTTCGAAAAACACACCTGCGCTTATAACAGGAACCAATTCAGGAAAGCACTCAAATCTGAGCTTATGATCAGCATTTAAAGAAGCAGACTTACTGGTTTCTTCCATTTTCGAATAAAACCTTCCAAGAAAAAATGCAGCTGCCGCGCCTGCCGGAACATATAATGTTGCATTTCCTGTTGAGGTATCCCTGTCGGAACGGTACCTTCTGTAATCGGGAGTGTTTAAATAAGATTTTCCATAACCACCCACCCAGTCAATGGTTGTGTTTTCATTGTTAAATTCATGCTTTCCGGTTAACTGACCTGAAAAAATTCCCCTGTAAAGCTGTAAAAAAGAATGATTGCTGGGAAAATAATTGAATTCATAGGCTTGTCCTGTGCGGTGTACATATTCACTCATTGAATTTTGATTGAATAGGGTTTTCATTTCAATAATGTGATGCGGATTAAATCTGAAGGCCCAGTTATGTATTAAACCAACACGAATATTTTGTACAAACCTTTGGTCATTAAATTGAAAAATGGGATCGCTTTTGTTATTTATTTCATCATATACATTGTAATCATGTCTTTGTATTTCATTTATTTGTTTGGTGTTGCTATAATTAAGAGCTGTAATGTTCCCGATCTCTATTTTTCCGGCTTTAAATTTTGTTGATTTTGAAAAAGAAAAACGCTGATCAAGGTTTGCAGTTGTAACTTGTGGAACCCAGTTGTTTTGCAATGACCTTCCTACAGCTGTAAGGGGGCCATTTTCTCCATTTTCGTCAGATATAACTCTTAAATCGTTTGGGAACGAAGCAGGCAAATCATATTTTCCGTTATTGAAACCTGTCCAGTGATTTTCTCCATTTTCTGCACTGTAAAAAGGTTTAAAAGTTGTTCCCTGTCTAAAGGAAGTGGTATAACTTCCACTCGTGCTATTTTCATCAGGTATACTTTTAGTAAAAATTTTAACTATGCCACCTGCAAAATCTCCAGGAAGCTCAGCTGAAGGGGTTTTATAAATGAGCATCCTGTCTATTAAAGAACTTGGTATTATGTCAAACGAAAAGGATTTTACATCCGCCTCCATGCTTGGGGCATAGGTGTTGTGGAGCATTACAGTATTGTATCTTTCCTGTAAGCCTCTTATTAAAATAAACCTGTCATTGATTATTGTCACTCCCGGTATTCTTCTCACCACTTGAGAGGCATCCCTATCCTGTGAACGCCCTATTTGTTCACTTGAAACACCGCTTACAATCTGATCGCTTTTTTTAATTTCCATTAAAACTGCGGCATCTGTTTTAGTTACACGTGTTGCTGTGATGTTTACAGATTGCAACTCCTTTATATTTTTACCGATAGTGAAGTCTAGTTTTTTTGATTCACCGGAATTAATACTCACATTTCTTATGGTATCAGACACATACCCAACATAACTTACCACAAGGGAATGAACCCCGGCCTCAATTGAAATACTGTATTTGCCATCAAAATCTGTAGTAACCCCAATTGTAGTGCCTTTTATAATCACATTTGCAAAAGGAACAGGAATTAACTTTCCATTTTCTTTTTCAGTTACTTGCCCGTGAAATGAACCATTTTGAGCAAACAAAGAAAAAGTGAGAAATAGAGTTGCAAGAGTTAACCAAAACTTAATGCTACTCGCTGAATTAAATAAGCCCCAAAATTTTATTCTAACTGCTTTGTTTTCCATTTGTATTGTTATAATTTTTCAATACAAAATAACAAAGCCCAGTTAACCCCAGTTTTAACTAAAAATCAACCTTAAGTTATGGGACTGGGGTGCTTTGTAAATTAAAGGTTAACAAACAGTAGTTATAATTAAAGATGATATAACCTAGGACCAGGATGATTATAATATTTGGAGGTTTTTTTAGCTGTTGTACTTATGGTATGCTACAATGCAATCAAAAGAAATAAAAGAATTCGGGATTACATTTTTCTATTTAAACTTTCTAAGGTTTCTTTCAATAAATTTCTCTGTAGGCAATAAAGATTGCTGTATTCTTTTGGCATAATGAATACTGTCTAAAACTTCTTTTTGTTTTTCTTCTACAAGATGTTTTTGTTCTTCAATTATTGATTTTTGTTTTTTTGTAATTCGAAGTGAACGAAAAACTATGGCAGCGATTACTGCTACCGCAAGAGCAATTGCTGCAAAAAGGATTAAAAACAATTTTTGTCTTTTGCTCTCTTCCTCAGTAATGGCAAGCTGCCTGGCTTGCTCTTCTTTTAAAAGTACTTCTTTTTTATCATACTCGTATTGCATTTGTTGCTGTACGAGTTGTTTGGTGTTTTCTTCATTTATTAAACTATCCCGGTAGCTAATGTATAATTTAAAGTGTATTAATGAAGACAGGTAATTTCCCATTGCACTGTCTACCATAGATAAGCCATGATAAGAGGACTTAATATCTTCCCTGCTATCATTTTCAATGGAAAGCATAAGCGCATCACCTAAATATGTTTTTGCTGATTTAATGTTATTAAGCTTAAGTTCCAGCATTCCTATATCAATAAAGGAAGAAACTATTCCTGATTTATCTGCTGTTTCTTCAAATATTTTTAAAGCAGTAAAATAACTAGCAAGGGCTTTAGAATAATTTCCCTGGTGTTCATGAATTAAACCTAAATTAAGATAAGATGAGGCAATGCCTTGTTTGTCATCAAAATCTTGCCTTATTTTTAACGAAGACAAATGGTTTTTTAAAGCCTGTTCAAAATCCCCAAGTTCCGAATAAATATTTCCAATGTTGTTGTATGATGAACCCATGCCTTTTTTATCACCTAATTCTTCTCTTATTTTTAATGAGGCAAAATAGTTTTCCTGTGCCTTTTCATAATTCTGCTGATAATAATAAATATTTCCTATATTGTTATAAGAGTCTGAAATTCCTACCTTATCCCTTATATATTCTCTTATTTTTAAAGAAGCGGTGTAATTTTTAAGGGCTTCCGGATAGTTGCCTTTATACATATAAATGGCACCAAGAATGTTGTAAGCATCACCTGCAGCACGTTTAAAATTTATTGATTCAGAAAGCTTAAGTGCTTCATTGGCATAATTTAATGCAGAATCAAAATCGGCAATCCAATAGGAAAGCCTGCTAATTTCATATAAAGTCTTTACCCTTGATGTATCGGCTTGTTCTGTTTTTAATATAGTTTTTAAAGAATCTATTTTATGGTTTTTGCCGTTAACAGTATTAGAAAACCAGGCACAAAGAATGCTAAGAATAAAAAATGAAAAAATGTGATATTTCCATTTACCAGGAAATGTTTGGGTGGAGGTAATTGTTTTCATATTTAAAATTTCAATTTTTTCAGATTTCTCCCAATGTAATTTTCAGTAGGCAATAAGGATTGCTGTATTCTTTTAGCATAATGAATACTGTCTAAAATTTCTTTTTGTTTAACTTCCACAAGATGTTTTTGCTTCTCTATAATGGATTTTTGCATTCGGGTAATTCTTAAAGATCGGAAAACAATTCCTGCTATAACTGCCACAGCAATTCCAATTGAGCCTACCAGTATTAAAAACAATCTTTGTCTTTTACTTTCTTCCTCTGCAATGGCTGTCTGGCGGACTTGTTCTTCTTTCAGTAATGCCTCTTTTTTATCAAACTCATATTGCATTTGCTGCTGAATAGTTGCTCTTGTGTTTTCTTCATTTATCAAACTATCTCTATAGAGAATAAACATTTTATAATTTCCTAAAGCTGATTTATAATTTCCAAGCGCGCTATCATTTTTTGTTAAAGCCTCAAAAGTTGTTTTAATTATTTCATTGCTGCCAATTCCTGTACTCAACAACAAGCTTTTTTCTAACCATTGCTTGCCTTCGCGAGGTTTTTGCATACTTGTATAAAGTGATCCTATTCCATTGTAAGAAGAGGCAATACCCGATTGATCACCTATTTCTTCAATATTTTCAGGGAAATAAAATAGTTTTCGAGCGCTTGCTGATAATTTTTCTGTGCATGATAAACCTGCGCAATGCCATTGTAAGAAATTGCTATACCATATTTATCGCCAAGTTCCTGCTTTATTTTTAGAGCTGCAACATAATTTTCCAAGGCTTTTTGATAATCACCCTGGGCGTTATAAATACAGCTAATACCAATGTAAGAATCGGCCATTTCTCCTTTGCTGCCAATTTCCTTAAATATTTTCAGGGCCGAAAAATAGTTTTCCAGGCCAAGGGCATAATTAACCTGGGAAAAATAATTGCTTCCTATATTAACATAAGTAATTGCGATTGGATATTTATCACCAAGTTCTTCTTTGATTTTAAGGGAAGAAAAAAAATATTCCAGTGCTTTGGGATAATTTCCCTGAGATGAATATACATTTCCAATATTGTTCAACGAGGAAGATATTTCCTTTTTGCCCCCCGTTTGTTTATTTATTTTTAAAGCTGCTAAATAATTTTCCAAGGCGAGCTGAAAGTTTCCCTGGTAATAGTGAATATTTCCAATACCATTATACGAAACAGCAGTTCCTTGTTTATCATCAATTGCTTCCCTTAGTTTTAGAGCAATAAAATGATATTCCAAAGCCTCACTGTAATTTCCCTGAAAATGTAAAATAGTGGCTATATTATAATAAGAAGTTCCTATTCCCTTTTTTACTGCAATCGTTTTTGGGTTGATTTTTTCTGCAAGGTCTCTGGCTGATTTGGCATAAAAATATGCGGTATCAAAATCGCGGCTTTTGCATAATTTGTAACTCAAATCATTTAATAAAGTTACCCTGCTTGTATCTGCCTTTTCTGTTTTTAAAAGTGCTCTAAGCGAATCTATCTCTATGGTTTGGGCCGAACAAGAAAAAACAATGCTTACAAAAAACACAAAGAAAAAGCACACCAGCAAAAAGTGATTCGAAGTTTTGGCTTTGTTTAAAAAGAGTTTGTTTTTTGAAGATAAAATAGTCATTCTTTTTGTTTTCTAACTTGTTCTTTTAATTTTTGATTTAGCAATACAACTACAGAATCCAACATTAAAAATAGTGGGATGCAAAGCAAATTTAGTAAATTGTTAAGGAAAATTGATAACTATTGATGTTTTGATTAAAAAAACAAAAGCAACTGAAAAATTAAAAAAAAGCTAAGTTTGTAGGAATAAAACAGGTATAGAAATGAGCTTTATTACAAGAGAAGCAAATGTTAAAGATTTTTCACCAATTACTGAATTGTCCACACAATTAGGATATGATTCAACCAGTGGAAAAATTAAAAACCGATTAAAAGATATTTTAAGAAATAAGGACCACTGTGTTTTTGTTGTTGAAGATGGTGACAAAATAGTTGGTTGGATTCATGCATTTTATTCTTTAAGAATTGAATCAGATTCTTTTTTAGAAATAGGTGGAATGGTTGTAGATGCTAGTCATAGAGGGAAAGGGCTTGGAAAAATGCTGATTAAAAAAGCGGAAGAATTTTGCAGCCTTAAAAAGCTAAAAAAAATCAGAGTTCGCTGTAATACAATTCGAAAACAAACTCACGGGTTTTATGAAAAGCTTGGTTTTTCAGAAATCAAAGAACAAAAAATATTTGACAAGAATCTGGATTTTGACTTGGATCAATTTTGAAAAAATGTTAACTCCATTACCTTTCAAATACCGAAAAATTTAGCTCTAAAGGAGTGATAAAAATCATTTAGAAATTTCAACATTTTTATCTTTTAAAATTTAAGATTACAATATTAGTGGAAATAAAAACCGTTTTTTATTGATACTAAAAGATTAAAGGCTTATACTTGTTACTTTAAACCTTGTCTATTTATGAGAACATACCTCTACAAAACAATATTATTACTTCCCATTGCATCCATAGTTTTTTCATTTTCTGTATCCGCACAAAAAACAGTTAAAAATGTTTTTTCAGAATTAAAACATACTCCTTTTGTTCAGGGAAAGGAACCGCAAATAAATGCATCTTCTTATAAAGTATTTCAGATAGATACTCAGGTCCTAAAAAACGAATTAGCAGGAACAGGTCACAGAAACACCTTCAATGTGGGAGAACAATCCCACTTTAAAATACCTATGCCTGATGGTACTTTCCATACCTACCGTGTATTGGAAAACAACACGATGCATTATGAACTTGCTGCAAAGTTTCCAGAAATAAAATCCTATGATGCTTATGGAATTTCTCATCCCGGAGAATTTGTTAAGTTCGATATAACTCCCCACGGATTTCATGCTATGGTACTTTCACCATACTCAGGAACAGTTTTCATTGACCCACTATTCAAAGGAAATAGTGATTATTACATGGCTTATGCTAAAAAAGATTATATTTCAACACAAAAGGTAGATTGCCAGGTAAATGGTGATTACATTAATTACGATGTAAAAGATTTAGAAAGATCTGCTCAAACTCCTTTTGCCTCCTGCTCATTACGTACCTATCGTTTGGCAGTAGCAGCAACGGCAGAATATACAACCTTTCATGGAGGAACTATACCTTTGGCTCTAGCCGCCCAGGTAACAACAATGAACAGGGTGAATGGTGTGTATGAAAATCAAATGGGTATAACTATGGAAATTGTTGCCAATAATAATTTGATTGTTTATACAAACGCTTCAACCGATCCTTATACAAATGGAAACGCAAGTACAATGCTTGGGCAAAATCAAACAACCTGCGATAATGTTATAGGCACTTCCAATTATGATATAGGGCATGTGTTTGGAACGAATAGTGGCGGTGTTGCTTATTTGGGAAGTGTTTGCAGTACTACAAACAAAGCAAGAGGGGTAACAGGAAGCAGTTCTCCAAAAAACGATACTTTCGATATTGATTATGTAGCTCATGAAATGGGTCATCAATTTGGAGCCAATCACACCCAAAACAATAGTTGCAACAGGAACGCTTCAACAGCAATGGAACCAGGAAGTGCCAGTACTATTATGGGTTATGCAGGTATCTGTTCTCCAAATGTACAAAACAATAGCGATGATCATTTTCATGGAGTGAGCAAAAGAGAGATTGGATTGTTTGTTTCCAGTTCTTCGCATACTTGCCCCGTGGTTACCTCCGTTGGCAATACCCGCCCCTTGATATCTTCAACTACAGGAAATATTACCGTTCCAGCAGGCACTCCCTTTGCACTTACAGCTGTGGCAAGTGATGGCGATGGTGATGTACTTACTTATTGTTGGGAACAAATGAATAACCAGGTTTCCACACAACCACCCCTTGCAACTTCAACAGGAGGGCCTAACTTCAAAAGTTTTTCACCCACAATAAACCCAACTCGTTATTTTCCCAACCTTACTGCCATTGCAAACAACGGCCCTTTTACATGGGAAAGACTTGCTACTGTTTCCAGAACAATGAATTTCAGGGTTTCTGTTCACGATAATCATCCTGTTGCGGCATGCAATGATTTTGCTGATATAAGTGTAGCAATAGATGCCACTTCAGGTCCTTTTGTTGTTGCTTACCCTTCCGTTACAGGAATATCATGGGCAGGAGGTTCTTTACAAACAGTAACCTGGGATATTGCAAACACCAACAATGCTCCTGTTAATTGTGCAAATGTGGATGTTTTTCTTTCTACGGACGGTGGGCAAACTTATCCTAATGTTTTAGCTACGGGCACTCCAAATGACGGTTCTCATGAGATTTCTGTTCCTATGCTTTCATCAACAACCGCAAGAATTATGGTAATGTCTTCCGCAGGAACTTTCTTTGATATTTCAAACAATAATTTCAGCATTGTTACCAACGGTTATACATTGTCTTCTGCCCAACAATCATCAAGTACATGTACACCCGATGATGTAATTTATACAATTGATGTAAATTCCATTGGAGGCTTTAATAGTCCTGTGGCCTTAAGCATATCCACTCTTCCAACAGGTTTAACTTATTCATTTTCACCTGCAAGCGTTACACCTCCAGGATCAAGCCTTCTTACCATTTCAAATACATCAAATGTTGGCACTGGTAATTTTAACTTCATTGTAAATGGTACCAGCGCTACTGTAAATAGCTATTATTCTCTTGATTTAGCAGCAACCAATATAATTACCAATGTTGTTAATACCAATGGAACATTAACCTCTTCTCAATCCAATGCCTCTTACCAATGGGTGGATTGCAGCAATGGGAATCAACCCATAAGCGGACAAACCTCACAATCATTTACTCCCGTTGCTTTAATGGGAAACTATGCTGTAATGATAAATCTAAACAATTGCAGTGCAATTTCTGACTGTTTTCAAATAGATATTACAGGACAAATTGAGATGAATAGGAATCAATTTAAAATATTCCCGAATCCAACAAAAGAAACCGTTTTTATTAGTGGAATTAATATAAATACAAAAGCAATTAGGATTACAGATTTACAGGGCAAAATGCTAAAGGAAATAAACACCTTTAACAGCGAGATTGTTAGTATTAACATTCCAAACTTTCCTTCGGGAATGTATTTTATTCAAATAGAATCCAGCAAGGGCAGCGAATATTACAAACTTATTCTTGAGTAGTTAAATTCAGAGGGATCAAATTCGCATATTGTTGAGGGTTTGAGGGAATTTCTAAATTATATGAACCTGATTTCTGTTCTTCTTTTAATTGGATGTTTTTCAAATCCAACTAAATTTCATGTTCTTTATGAAGTTGGAAGGCCTGCATCCATAGAATATAACAATGCAAAGCGTACAGTAGGGGAAAAGTGGAATATACTTTGGGTATATGCAGATGATAACAGAGTTGAAACAACAGGTTATGAAAAAATTGGCAGCCATAATGATTCTGTAATGGCTGTTATAGCCAAAAAAAAAGGTGAAAACTGGCAGGAAAAATTTTATTCACAGCTTGATGAGGAACTCATAAAGCAAAATAGAATAAGAGAAAAGCTAAAATCGAATAAAGAATACGAATTAGTAAGCGAGAAATTAATAGAGCCTTATATACTCTTTAAAACAAAAAACAAAAAACAATCCAAATATGAAGTGCATATTGTAGGGCAAAAAAAAGAAGATCCAAGTGAGGGTTTCATCACACTTTGTAAATTTGATTTTAAACCCCTTAAAAGTCCACATTCCTTTGATTGTAAAGAACAGTCCTTAACACTCTTTTTTCCGCAGAACGGCATAAAATGATTTTATAGGCTTTGTTAATCATTGTATTGTTGTGGCTTTTACAATAATATCAAACCAAAATCAGCTCTGGTTTTTTTGCAATTTTTCGATTCGCAGAATATTTTATCTTTGCCAGAAATATTACAGATCATGGCAATTCATAAACTTTTCAAATTTTATTACAAGGAAAAATTTCTACAGGAAGCATCTAAAATTAAATCCATAGACTATTACCTGGACCTTTTATATACCAAGTATTATTACTTTATTTCTCCTTGGCAATCAAGGTCTGAGCTTACACGTTTACTGGAGCTTATCCAGGAGCTAAAACCTTCAACTATTGCCGAAATAGGCACAGCTAATGGAGGAAGTTTATTTTTGTTTTCAAGGCTTGCTGCTCCTGATGCGCGCATAGTAAGTGTTGATTTGCCAAACGTAAAATTTGGTGGAGGATACAAGAGTTGGAGAAAGAATTTTTTTAAAAAAATGGTACTTCCAAAACAAGATTTGCATCTTTTAATCGGAGATTCTCACAGTAGTAAAATGCTTGGCAAGGTACAAATCCTTTTACCTGGAAAAAAAGTAGATTTTCTTTTTATTGATGGAGACCATACTTATAATGGAGTAAAAAAAGATTTTGAAATGTATTCACCCTTTGTACGCAAAGGAGGCATGATTGCTTTTCACGATATCGTAAAAGGAGATCCAGAGCTGGTTGGGGAAGTAAGCAAGTTCTGGAATGAAATTAAAATCCAATACCGGCATTTGGAAATAATCGAAAACCCCGATCAGAAAATTTTTGGAATAGGTGTTGTGTTCGCAAATTAAAACTTTTTCCTGATACAATAAATTCCATTTAACCCTCCCGTTTTTAAACTGAAAATATGAGTTACTTTAATCCTTCATTTTTGAACTTCTTTAAGGAACTTTCAAAAAATAATACTACCGATTGGTTTAATGAAAACCGTAAGACCTATGAAAAAGAAGTTAAAAAACCTTTTTCAGATTTTGTCCAATTAATGATTAATCGAATTCAGGAATATGAACCGGATGTTCAAATTAAACCTGCAGAGGCTATAATGAGAATAAACAAAGATATTCGCTTTTCAAAAGACAAAATCCCATACAATGCATCTGTTTCTGCTAATATATCCAGGTTCGGAAAAAAGGACAAATCATTTCCTGGGTTTTATTTTCAATTATCACCAGAAAAGATAATGATTTATGGAGGCGCTTATGCAATTGAAAAGGAAACATTGCAACAAATTCGAAATCATATTGGGGATAATCTAAAAGAGTTTTCAGCAGTATACAACGATAAATTATTCAAAGAAAATTACGGAAAAATACAAGGAGAGCAAAACAAACGAATACCGCCTGAATTCCAATCCATATTAGAAAAGGAGCCCCTTATTGCTAACAAGCAATTTTATTTCAGTGCAAGTTTAAAGCCCCAACTAATTCTAGATAACTCCTTGCCAGAGGTTTTGATGAAGTATTATGTTGCCGGAATAAAATGCAATACTTTTTTAAGAAAAGCTTTTAATTAAATTTCCAAAGAAAAAACAGATCAAACCATAAGAAAAGGCTGCCTCATTTGGAGGTTTCTGAAAAAGCTAATCCCGGAAGGGATGATATAATCTAATATTTTTATTCTCTGGTAACCCATAGAAGGTGAAATTTTGTGCTACTCCTTCGGGCTTAGCATTTTAAGTTGTCTCCCAATTTGTACTTGGCTTTCTTTATATTTATTTGAGTCCTTCATTTTGAAATAAGTTGACAAAAAAAATCCCGATTACCAAAAGGCAATCGGGATTTTTTTGTCAACTTGTTTTAGATACTACAAGTGAAAGAAAATTAATTTGCAACGGCAAATTTTCCGTTTATTTTTTCTGTATTTGTTTTAACAGAATAAAAGTAAATCCCGTTGTTGTAATTTGATGTATTTACCTCAATAGACTGAGTAGAAGAAACATTGGCAACAGAAAGTGTTTCAACAATTCTTCCGTTAATATCCGTTATTTCCAATGTTACATTTGAAGTAGAAGGAAGGCTGAACATAACGGTAATTTTATCCATGGCTGGATTTGGGCGAACGCCATGAGAAGCTAAGCCATTGTTGTTTTTAATGCCAACAGGAAGAAACTCAACAACAGGATAAATTGCCAATGCAACATCTATTCCCCAAGTATTAGCAGTACCATCATTAAAAGGCATCCAGTCACCTGGTAATGGTCCCCATAATTCGAAAGTATTTGTTACGGCATCAGTAAAATCACCATCCGATGAAGTCCAAACACCAGCATAAGTGCCTACAATGTGATTAAAGGTAAATCCTGCCCAGAAAATCTCATCCATAGGAATTAAAGCACCAGTAGGAAATGCAGCAGAAACATTGTAAGCAGCTCTAGTGCCAATAGGTTGTGCAGCCAGCTGGTTTGTATCCATGTCAGCATGAGTAAAAGGGGTGCCAGTGGCTAATACTGCTCCCGGTATTCCATTATTATCAGCCCAAATGGTTGGTGTAAATGATTGAGCTCCAGTACCCTCTTTTCCACCAAACCAGAATAAAAGTTCACTTATTGTTCCAGCACCAGTTACACCATAAGTAGCATCAAATTTTTGAGCTTTTGCTATATCTCCATAAGAGTTTGATCCACCCACAAAGCCACCATCTCCTGCTGTACCTGAACGAATAAGAGTAGGCGTGCTTGAGTTAAAATCAAGGTGAAGGGTTAGGGTATCGGAAGCGTTTCTGCTTACAGCCCCATTTGAACTGCTAATTTCCAAAGGTAAAACATTAACAGCTTGTGAGGTTGAAATTCTTTTTTGCCCTATCGAAAAAGAGGCAAGTCCCATAAGGACTGAGAAAAAGTAAATT
Organism: Bacteroidota bacterium; assembly: GCA_013696965.1. Classification (NCBI taxonomy): domain Bacteria; kingdom Pseudomonadati; phylum Bacteroidota; species Bacteroidota bacterium. The sequence continues at coordinate 17,723 of JACCXN010000094.1, forward strand.
TTTTTCATAGTTAGATTTATTTGTTTTTATTGATTGTACTTGCAATATTAAGGATTTTTACTGATATTTCAAAAGCACAAAGGATTAAATAAATTTTATTGGGCTCATTTAGAGTTTATAAAACCAACAAGCTCATCATAAAGTTCGTTTTCTTGATCCTCTAGTTGCATAATCATTTGCATGTGGGTTTTGCCCGGATAAATTTTATGGATAAAATCTTTTCCAAATTTGGATAGCTTGTCAATGAAAAACCGGTTGTCTGATTTTAGCACCTCATTGGTTTTCACCAGTAAAAATCAGGAAAGGAATTTCACTTTCTTCAAGAAATTCAGAGGGAGAGCCTCTGTGCCAGTTTTCCGGGTTGTTGGTGAAAATCAGCTTTATCTGCTCGAAGTAAATATTTTTATGGGCCTCAATAAAGTCCTTTGAATTGAGGCCAAAAGCATCAATGAGAATGCATCCTTTAATAACACCAGGGGCATTTGATGCAATTAAAAATTCAGGATTCAAGGAAACCAATGCAGCAAGATGTCCACCTGCAGAATGACCGGAGATAAATATTTTTTGATTGTTTCCATTAAAATATTGGATACCTTATGTGTGTGGCCTCTACAGGACTAATGACCTAAGCTCATAAAAACAGTATACTCTAAGAGCTTCAAGCCTCTTTATTTAACCTGCTTTATTAACTGTATGTTCATCTAAAACACAAATAATACCTTTTATTCCCTTTCATTAATTATAGTTATGGGCAGTTTGTAAGTAATACCTGCCTACTACAATTATAGGTTGAGCATATCCGGTTTAACAATTTTTACTTTTTATCGCCCCGCTTTCTGATAGGTTTTTTATACTTGGCAGCGGCCTTTTTTTTATGGGCGCCTCTTACATTTACTTTCTTGTTTTTATCAGACTTTTCATGAAAGCTAAGCCCGGAGGTTTTCTTCTTTATTTCGGGAAGATAATTCTTGACGAAAACCTTGGGCTTTTCCTCAGGAATTAACTCATCAGAGATGGCTACTTCAGAAGGAAAATCAGTAATTGGAATTTGATACGACATCAATGATTCGATTGCTTGCTTTGCTTTTTCTTCCTGCTGTGTATAAAACAAAATAGAATTGCCATGTTGTTCGGCTCTGCCAGTTCTGCCAATGCGGTGCATGTAATTTTCAGGAAACTCAGGAACGTCAAAATTGATCACATGTGATATTTTATCAAAATCTATCCCTCTTGCTATTACTTCCGTTGCTATCAATACTCTTTTAGCCCCACTTTCAAATTCTTCAATTGATCTGATCCTGTAATTTTGCGATTTGTTAGAATGTATAATTCCAACCAAAGAAACATTGGATTTCTCCAGGCAATCAAATAATCTGTCCGCAATCTTTTTTCCTGTAACAAAAACCAATACTTTTTGGTATTCCTTACCTTTTAAAAGGTGCTTTAGCAAATTCACTTTTGTAAGAAAGTTTTTTACCGGGTAACATTGCTGGGAAATATTATTCAGGCGGGCTCCACTGGGGACAATGGAAATTTGGAACGGAGCGATAAAAAAATCCTCGATAATCGCTGCTACATCACTAGTCATAGTGGCAGAAAACATAATGTTTTGCCTTTTTGCCGGAAGCAGCTCAAAGATATTGATGAGTTGGGGACGAAATCCATTGTCCAACATAATATCCACCTCGTCAATTACTAATTTTTTTATTGATTTAAAACTAAGTGACCCGCTAAGTACCAAGTCATACAGTCTGCCAGGGGTAGCTACCAATATATCCAGGCCCTGGGCAATGGCTTTCTTTTGAACATTAATGTTTGTTTCGCCAAATATGCCCAATACACGTACACTTTTGTATTTGGCATAACTGTTAATATTCTCAACCACCTGCATTACCAGTTCCCTGGTTGGTAAAAGAATCAGCACCCTTGGGTTAACTTCTTTGGAATATTTCATTTGATGCAAAATAGGCAGCATGTAGGCAAATGTTTTCCCTGTGCCTGTTTGGGCGATGCCAACAATATCCTTGTTGGAAAGTATAACAGGGTAGGCCTGCTCCTGGATTGGAGTTAGGGTATCAAAGCCCAGGTCTTCAATGGCTTGGTGCAGTTCTTTTGACAGGTTTAAATTTTCGAAGGTTTTCATCACTAGTGTATTTGCATCTAAAGGTAGTGCTTTGATTTTTAAGAATTTTATTTGTACATTAAACACTTGTAGAAAAATGGTTAAAACCATTTCTACGCTCAATTCAACATCCATCTATAACCCACGGTTTAAAACCGTGGGTTATAGAGACGATAATTAGATTACAAACCATTTTAATGGTTTAAAAAACGAACAATTATGCCTCACTCATTCAATAAAATATGGATACATGCCATTTGGGCAACCAAAATGAGAGTTCCGATGATACATTTACCCATTGAGCAAAAAATCTATCAATTTATTTCAGAGCAATTACGTGAACAAGGCTGTCCTGTTAGAATCATTAACGGCATGCCGGATCATATTCATTGTTTATTTCTTTTAAACCCTCAAAAATCCATTGCTGAAGTCATTAAACAAATAAAAGGCAGCAGTTCTCACTTTGTAAATCAATGCGATTTGATTCCTGAAAAATTTTCCTGGCAAACCGGATATGCCTCTTATTCGGTTTCTGAATCGGTTGTTGAAAAGGTTTTTCAATACATCAAAAACCAAAAGCAGCACCATCATAAAAAAACCTATGAAAAGGAATACGGTGAATTTTTGAAACTTTATGGGTTAAATAATGAAAGCGCTATTTAATTTAGTAAACCCAGAGGTTACACACATCAAATCATAAATCTTTATATTCCTGAGCTATACTAGATTGCAGGTTGACACTTGTAAACAAAGGTTAATTATTTTCTGTGAGGGAAAATGGTTAAAACCATTTCAAAAAGCAAATCAACATCCATAACCCCCGGTTTAAACCGGGGGTTATGGAGACGATAATTAAGATTACAAACCATTTTAATGGTTTAAAAAAACGAACAATTATGCCTTACACTTCAATAAAATATAAATATATTCCATTTTGGGCAACCAAAAAGAGGAGTTTCGCTGAATAGCAGGTTTACACTTGTAAACAAAGGTTAATTATTTTCTGTTGGGAAAATGGTTAAAACCATTTCAAAAAGCAAATCAACATCCATAACCCCCGGTTTAAATCGTGGGTTATGGAGACGATAATTAGATTACAAACCATTTTAATGGTTTAAAAAACGAACAATTATGCCTCACTCATTCAATAAAATATGGATACACTCCCTTTGGGCAACCAAAATATTGAAACAACATTGAAAAATGTATTAATTCCGATTAATAACAATTAATCTGTTTGGTATAGGTAAAAATATTTGTTTAAATTCAACCTATGAAAATAATCCTAATTGCATTTTTAACTATTATAGTTTCATGCGCTCCTACTGCAAAAAGCCCTATGTTAGGGAGTACTTCAATATATCATTTTAGTTATGAGCATTTTCATGATGCAGATATTGAAGTGTTTCATCAGTACTACCCATTAGATAAATACAAGGAAGTAGAATCCTTTACAGTTAGCTATATTGCTAATATGCATAATCATGATTCTGACAAAACTGTACCCGAAAACTATATTTTAATTAACAGAGGGAATTCTGTTAACACAATAATTGAAAATAAAAAATATTGCAAAAGTAAAATTGATTCAATTTGTATAGATTACCTTAAAGGAATTAAAGCAGATGGGATTTTAAATTTGAAATATTCAGTTCAAGAATCAGAATACGGAAAGTTAACAGCATCAGGGCTTATAAAAAGCACAGAGTATAATTATAGTGGTATTTTATTGAGGAAGAAATAAAACTTTTCTATTTCAGAAGCCCTGATTCTAACTAAAAAATCAAAATAGCCATTATGAAAACAACGAACAGAGGGTGCTACATCCGCCCCAATCAATTTTTTCATATGGTTCTGTTATTTCTTTTCTCAAGTGTCATCTAATTACTATTAATATTGTTGCCTATTTAAAAGTGCCCTAATAATTCTTTTTTCAATCTAAACCGAGCAAGTTTTGGTAATAAAAAAAGGCCTCAAGATTCTTGAAGCCTTCTTTTTTGTCATTGATTTTGTCAATGTCGTCACTTGACTTGCTGATTATCAGCCTTGTTGGTGGCCTCTACAGGAATCGAACCTGTATCGTGGGCTTCGGAAACCCATGTACTATCCGTTGTACTAAGAGGCCAGAGGTTAATGCATCTCTAAAAACGATTAAAACCGGCCAAAGGTACAAATTATCGAAGCTTTTAAAAGAAGGATTTTGCCTAAATCCAAGATAATTTCATTCAGACAATTTTAAGCATGTGGGTTTGATTCCATTAATGTTCGGATATTTTTATTAAAAAAGTGGCGAGAGTAGCAAAAACAAAGCTGATAAAAAATATTATCCGGGTAATATTGGCCATTTTTAGGTTGTGCAACATTGCCCTTCCGTTTTTTGTCTTAAACCACATTAGGCTTAACAGAACAAGAATAAGGCTTGTAAGAACAAAAATTACCAGGCCAATTAAAATATACCTGTCCATTTTTATATTCATTTAAAAATTTTTCACCGCTAAAAGGGCGTTATGAACAGGATAATTGCAAGGAATATTCCATTAATTGCAAGGAATAGATAAAGTGTTTTTTTCCCCGGAAAAGCATTTCAAACAGATAACAAATGCTTGGCTTAAATTGTTTTTGTTTTAATTCTGGTACTTTAATTTTTAGTTTGTTTAAATTTTTTTGAACAATTAAATATGTAACCATTTAGAAGAAAACCCATATAAGAAGTACTGAAATCGCTTAAAAAGCAAACCATCTTCCTTAAATTTTTTACCTGAATCAGAAGTGAAATAGTACTAACGAAAAACTATGCGCCATGAAAACAAAACTACAAACTCTGCCCTTCGTTTTTATTTTCTTCATTTTAATAGGATGTCACAAAACAGGTCCTGTTGGGGATTGCAACTGCCCCATGGAAACTGGAAAAACCAGGCTAATGTACCAATCCACAAATTGCGATGATCCATGGGGTTATGCAAATTCACGTGAAAATACGGCTGCCCTGGTTGTAAAGTATTTCAATCTCCAGGGAATTAATTTTTCAAGTATAGGATTTGATGAAAAAGGAATTACTAAAAACTGTTATAGCTGCAATTGTGTATCTGAAATAAGAATTTGTGTACAAGTTAATGAAAATGATGTACTTGCAATGATGGAAAACGGTTTTGCTCCTTTTTAAAATCGAATAAGTTTTAAAAAAAGAAGCAGCGTGTGAATTTCAGGCTGCTTCTTTTTTTTATATCACAAAAGGATGAATAATATTAAAATAGGGAATTGGAATTTTAATCTAAAGGCTTTGGCCGCCTTGCTTGCCATATTCGTTTTTATAAATACGAACAAGGAGCAGGAACAAACTCACTAATAAAGGACCAAAAATAAGTCCGATAAAGCCAAACAAAGGAACGCCAACTATCACCCCAAAAAGTGTTATTAAGGGGTGCACATTTGCCAGTTTGCGTTGAATAACAAGTCTGAAAAAATTATCAGATGCTCCCACTACAGCAACCCCATAAATGAGCAGTGCAATTGCCTGCCAGTTTTGACCCATCGAAAACAAAAGGATGCATACGGGTAAAACACCCATGGCAGTACCAACAAAAGGAATCATTGAAGAGATGGCAGTTATTGTGAACCAGAAAATGGGATCAGGAACCCCAAGTATTAAATAGCCTATAAGTGCAATAGTTCCCTGTAACAGGGCAACTATGGGAATCCCAATAGCATTTGATTTTACCAGCTCGTTGCTGTCATTTCCAATTGCCAGGATGTTTTCTTCTTTTAAAGGAAGGTATTCAATAGCAAGTTCTTTAAGTTTTTCCGTGTTTACAAACAAATAATAAAGAATAAAATACATTATTCCAATTGCAATAATAATGGTAAAAGTTCCTCCTGCCAGGCTCTCCAGGGTAGTTGCAACATAACTGCTTGCCTGGGAAGTATCAATGTTTTTTGTAATATCAAATCCCAGATAATTTTCCGCAAATTTTGCCTTGTCTTCTATAAATGCAAGTATTTTTTCCGAATGCTTTATTGCCTTGCTAATTTTGTTTGAAATCATTATAACCACTGCTGTTACAGGCAGTAAAAAACACAGAAATGATGCAATCATTAATGTAACTGCTGCTGTGGAAGGTTTCCACCCCCTCAAAAGCAAATTGGACATCAATTTACGCAGTATAATATAGATTGTAAATGCGCCTAAAATTCCTGAAAGATAAGGGCTTAGCTCAAGGAAAATGAGCCCTCCCAGAAGTAGAATTGAAAACAAGGCAAATAACTGCCTGAACACCTCAGGTTTTATTTTGTCCATCTGATTTTTCGGTTAGATTTACTGCGAATATACTCAAACATTAATAATTATGCTTAGACTATTCTTAAAGATCAATAACTCTAACAGTATTTAATCCTGTTAAGCTGTTTTTGTGTAAATAAAACCTTTTGGGATTTTATCTAATTAAGACGGATTTGAAGGGAATTTTTTGATCTCACTTAATTTTTATACCAATGGATAAAAAGCATCTTCTATATGCTGAATTTTTGGTTCTCCTTTTATTGAAAACAGCACAGTGATTATATCAAAACGCACTTCCAAATCAAGCTTTTTTTGTAGAACATAAGCCTCAGCACCTTTTACCAGTTGTTTTTGTTTTATTCTGGTTACCCAGGCTTCTGGTTCACCAAAATAATTCCCACTTCGTGTTTTAACTTCTGCCACTACTAAGGTTTTGTTTTGTTGAGCAATAATATCTATTTCGAACTTCTTGTAAATCCAGTTCTTTTCAATTATACTAAATCCCTTACTAAGTAAATATTCCAGTGCCATTTCTTCTCCTTTTTTCCCCGTAATATTATGTTCTGCCATAGAATTGGTTTAATTGTTATTGTTTTTTCTTGCACCATTCAATAAAATCACTATTTTCGTAGAACATAATTCACGGTGATGAAAAAGCAGAATATGAAGTTACAAATAATTATTTTGCTGGCATATTTTTCAACCCAAATGTCATTCGCTCAATCTTTTGAGGGATTAATTGAATCTAGAAAAATTTCCCCAATTGATACTGTCCATTTCATCTTTTATATTAAAGAGGATAAGATTAGAATAGATCAAATAGGTTACGATAAAAAAATTGAAGAGATAACTCTTGTTAATTTGAGTGATTTCAAATCCAAATCACTTAACCCAATCCGAATGCTGTTAACTGATATAGAATCCGCACCTACTAAAGAATTTGTAAAGATCCAGAATGTCAGTGTTTCTAAAGGAAAAAAAATAAAAACTATTGCTGGTTACCAATGCCAGGAATGGGTTGTTGTAAAAAAAGAACAAAATATTCAAATAACGTATTTCCTTGCAAAGGATAATTTCTTTTTTTTCGAAAAAATGCTGATTAGCTTAAACAGAAAAGATAAGCTTTCTACTTTTTACCAACAATTACCAGAAACAACAAATGCATTTCCTTTTTATGCTATTGAGGCTGATTTAAAAGGCAAGCCAACCAACATTTTCGAGGTTACCGGCATTACAAAAAAAAGCCTTGATCACTCCCTGTTCCACATTCCTGAAGGTTACAAAAGATTTGGTAAATAAAGCTTTTCACACAATGCGATTAAATCCATATTTCCATCTGGATATAATTTAGTAGCTTTTTAATTATTCCTCTAAGTCTTCCCCCGTTTTATGGGCATAGCCATGTTATATTCATTCCTGTTTGTGGATCAGGACATTACATAAAATCTTTCCCAGAAATTGTATTTTCCCGCTTTGGGAATTTTATTTTCAATCCAGAACAAGATCAAAATTCTTAAGTAGAATCTTTTTGATTATTCTCATTTTTTCCCGTATTTATTGGTGGTTTATTTTTTTTCTTAAAAAAAAGCGAATTGGCAGGAAATTTTTAAGTGTTTAACAACGGATCAATAAATATTAGCTATGAAAACTACAATGAGAACCATACTTATGCAAGGAAGTCCTCCACAGGGAATAGCAGGTTCAAGACAAGCGGCATTAACCACTATGCTTTTGATTTATGTATACAATGAATTATTCTCACAGGAGATGGAAATTGTTGGAAAATTATCGGGCAAAAAATTCAATATAACACTGCAAAATAATGAAGATGAATTTCAAAAGATTAATGACATACTGTTTTTTCACGATGCATTTATTTCCAATGAATGTAAACTGTTTTCTCTGGAAAAGAGTGAATATACAGTGAGTGAAATGGAGGACTCAATTATTTTTGAAACAGAAACTATCAATGATGTTGAAGGTGTTAGAATTTGGAAAGGAGCAGTTAAAAACAAAGAAATTGAAGGAATAATGGTTTGGGCGCAAACAGGTAAGGAAGTGGAAAGTTTTTCTTTTTCAGGATTGTTGGAGGAATAAAGAATTAATTATGCCATTAATTTCCACTTTGGTTTGCCTCCCTATAAACTCCACAATAAACCAGCATGGATAATTGTGTTCAAAATACCAGAAGCAAAAGAAAAATCTTTGAATTTTTTTCGAATAAATGAACATAAACCATTTCATTTATCTGCAAAGCTTCTGCTTATATATAATTCAGACTGCTTTTTTCTGCCCCTACATCTAAAACAACCCGCCCTCCTAAAATTATTGCCTTATTTTCTTTTATATGTCCTGAAGGAAAATTAAAACAAACAGGGTAATTATATTCTTTTACAGCATCCACAACAATCTCTTCAGGACTTTTTCCAAAAGGGACAGCATTGTCCTTCATATCATTCATGCCACCTACAATTAAACCGGATAAATTTTCCAGCATTCCTGTTCTTTTCAGGTTTATCATCATCCTGTCCAAATGGTATAGGTATTCATCCAGGTCTTCAAGAAGTAAAATTTTACCATTTGTGATTGCTTGTGAGCATGTTCCGGATAAGCTATATAAAATAGATAAATTGCCTCCAGTAAGCGTACCTTGGCCTGTTCCAGTTCTATTGAGATAATTGTTTTCTATCAGGTAACTTAAGGGTTCACCAAAAAGTGCTTTCCTTATGGTTTCTACAGCATCGCAAAAGGATCCATCGTTTGGAAAATTAACCGGCATTGCACAATGTAATGTTGCAATGGATAAATTCTGCTGAATATGGGAATGTAAAACAGTAACATCACTAAAACCGGCAATCCATTTTGGGTTTTTAGCAAATTCCGAGAAATCAAGGCGATCTATAATTCTTACTGTTCCATAGCCTCCTCTTGCACAAATTATGGCCTTTACCTTAGGTTCATCAAGCATCTTTTGTAAATCAAGCACACGCTGCTCATCAGTACCTGCAAATTGATGGAAAACATTGAACAGATCTTCACCAAATACAACTTTTAGTCCCCATTTTTCGAATTGTTCAACAGCTGGAGCCACTTCTTGTGGACTTATCTTCCTGGCTGTAGAAACTATGCCAATTGTATCCCCTTTTTTCAGATATGCAGGTATTTTCATTTTTTTTTAATAGTTACACCCGCAAGTTACAAGTTTAAATTAATTTTTTTGTTTGATTTGATTAATTGAATCCATGATTTTTCTATTTTCATTTGTTATTTTAGATCTATGAGGGATTGTAAAATCAGGTGTGAATACTTAAGGTTTCTAAATTTCACAAAGTAGGTTAAATGAATTAACTTTATATTTGCGAAAATTATCGAATAATAAATCATCACATTGAAAAGACATACCATTACAGCAGCCCTGCCTTATACTAATGGCCCAGTTCACATTGGCCATCTTGCCGGAGTTTACATTCCTGCAGATATCTATGCACGTTATTTAAGGCTGCTGAAAAAGGATGTGCTCTTTGTTTGTGGTTCAGATGAACATGGTGTTCCTATAACAATTAAAGCAAAGCAGGAGGGAATAAGTCCTCAAAAAGTAGTGGATAAATACCATAAAATTATTGGAGATTCTTTTAGAGATTTTGGAATAAGTTTTGATATTTATTCGCGCACATCCTCGCCAATGCATCATCAGACTTCTTCTGATTTCTTTAAAAAATTATACGATAAAGGCATTTTTGAAGAAAAAGTCACAAGTCAGTATTATGATCATGAGTTTCAGATGTTTCTTACCGACAGGAACATTACGGGTACTTGTCCAAAATGCGGAAATGAAAATGCATATGGTGATCAGTGTGAAAAATGTGGGAGTTCCCTTGATCCAACTGAATTGATTAATCCGGTTTCTAAATTAAGCGGCAAAAAGCCTGTTTTAAAAGAAACAAAACACTGGTATCTGCCCCTTAATAAATACCAGGAAAGACTCAGCAAATGGATACTTGATGAGCATAAACACGATTGGAAAACAAATGTTTACGGACAGTGTAAATCATGGCTGGATCAGGGATTGCAACCTAGAGCAGTAACAAGGGATTTGGATTGGGGAGTACCTGTTCCCATTGAAGGAGCAGAGGGCAAGGTTTTGTATGTTTGGTTTGATGCACCTATTGGATATATTTCTGCTACAAAAGAATATTTTTCAAAAACGGATAACCCCGATAATTGGGAACTTTATTGGAAAGATAAGGAGACAAGCCTGGTGCATTTTATAGGCAAGGACAATATCGTTTTCCATTGCATTATTTTCCCTGCAATGTTAATGGCCGATGGTGATTATATTCTTCCGGCAAATGTACCTGCCAATGAGTTTTTAAATTTAGAGGGAGATAAAATTTCTACTTCAAGGAATTGGGCGGTATGGTTGCATGAATACCTTATTGATTTCCCCAATAAGCAGGACGTATTAAGGTATGTGCTTTGTTCCAATGCTCCGGAAACCAAAGACAATGATTTTACATGGAAGGATTTTCAAGCTAAAAACAACAATGAACTTGTTGCCATTTTCGGAAATTTCATTAACCGTGCCTTGGTTTTAACGCATAAATATTATGAAGGAAAAGTGCCTGAAATTGGTAAATTGTCTGATTATGACAAGGAGGTTTTAGATGCCCTTTCAAAAATACCAGCTAAAATCAGCCACAGTATTGAATTATACCGTTTTAGGGAAGCCCTTGCAGAAACAATGAACCTTGCCAGGCTTGGAAATAAATACCTTGCTGATACCGAACCATGGAAATTAATAAAAACAGATGAGCAAAGGGTAAAAACAATATTAAATATCAGTTTGCAAATAGCAGCAAGTCTTGCCATTGCCACAGAACCATTCATGCCTTTTACCAGTAAAAAACTTGCCTCAATGCTGAATTTTTCTTTTGATGGATGGGAAAAAGCCGGAAAACAGGATAATTTGCAAGCAGGTACCTTAATAAAAGATGCCGAATTGCTTTTTGAAAAGATTGAAGATCCTGCAATAGAAGCGCAGGTTGAAAAATTAAGCGCAACAAAACAACAAAACCTGGTTATTCCCGCATTTAAGGAGGAAACAACTTTTGAGGATTTCAGTAAACTTGATATTCGTGTTGGAACAATCATAGCTGCGGAGCGAGTGCCCAAAACGCAAAAACTACTTAAACTGCAAGTGGATTTAGGTATAGATAAGCGTACGATTGTTTCAGGGATTGCCGAATTTTTTGAACCGGAAAAAATAATCGGAAAAAAAGTAAGTGTTTTGGTAAATCTTGCCCCAAGAAAAATTAAAGGAATTGAATCAAAAGGAATGATTTTAATGGCCGAAGATTTAAATGGCAGCCTTATATTTATTGGGCCCGACCAGGAAATTTCCAATGGAGGTACAATTCGTTAATCCAGGATTTGTTTTTTATGGAAAGGGATAAAGTTAAATCAGCGCTTAAATAAATTATCCAGGAATTTTCCAATCCTTTTTTTCCATCTGTTTTCTTTGTTTTTTTTAGGTCCAATTAAGTCCCCTAAGGGTTGAAGGTAAGGCACTTGATCGAATATTATTTTGGCCATTCCAAATAAAGGGATGAACAAAATCATTCCTGCAATTCCCCATAATATTCCTCCTGTTACAATAGCCATAATAACGGCTAATGGACTTATGTTTATTTGTCCGCCAATAATATAAGGTTCTATAAAATAATCATCAATTAACTGAATAAAAAAAACCACAGCAAGTACGGATAAAGGATTAGTGGTGCCTGACAAAACAGCGGCACTTGCAGGAATTAGGCCGCCTATAAATGTACCAACATAGGGCACTATTGTTAAAAAAGCAGCGATACTTCCTGTTAATACAGCATGTTTAAGTCCCAATGCTGATAAACCAATTATATACAATGCACTTAAAATTAGAATGGAAATTAATCTCCCTATCAGATATTGAGTGCTAACCTTGCTTATCTTGTGCAACGTGCTGCTTATTTTTTCCGGGTTATTGTTTTTACTTATACGGATTATAAATTCTTCATATTTTTCCCTTTTTAAAAGAAAAAAAATTATGTAAACCAGTATCAGAATTACATCTGTAAGAAAACCTAAAAAGCTGCCCAGGAATCCTGAAACTGTTTTTTCACCTTCCTGTATTATTGAGGAGTTTTTAAAAAAAGATTTTTGTTGTTCTATGGAAATATCCAGTTTTTCTGAAATATACTCCTGAGTTTGTTTCTCCTTAGCTAACAACGAGGATTTGAAGCTGGGAAGGTCATTTTTAAAATTGGCAACCTGGGAAGCCATTACTGTTATGAGTGCAGTTCCAGTTAAAATCAAAATGAAAATGCTTATAATTATGGCAATCATCCTATGAATTCCCCATTTTTCGAGTTTCTGACATACAGGAAGTAATAGCATCGAGAGAATAATGCCAAAAGTTAAAGGGATAAAAAAGGAATAGCCAAAATAAAGAGCGGAAAAAAATCCAAAGCCAAAAACAATAATATTGTTTATTTTCCAAAATGAATTCATAACAATAAATTTTAACTTTTTCTTTATTTAAAGTTAATACAATAACCTCCAAAAACCAAGGTTGAGATATAAACAGGTAAATAAGCGTTTGAAGCAATTTGTAAGGAAAACGTTGTTGTTAATTTGGCAGTAATTTATTGGATGAGCCGAACTCAATCCTATTTTAAAATACAGCAACCTAGCTAAAGTTTGCTAAAGTGTTTAATTAGGAAGTTTTTCTCCTTATTATCTTTATATTTGCAACCTTAATTTTTTAAAATTTAACTGTTGTCAAACAAAAAAAACAGCAGTAATTTTTTTATTGGTCTCGTAGTTCAACGGATAGAATAGAAGTTTCCTAAACTTTAGATACAAGTTCGATTCTTGTCGAGATCACAAGCCAGTTTAACAACTGGCTTTTTATTTTTTGTCTTTTTTTTCTTTTTTATTTGGTCCAAATTTTTCAAAGAAACAGCAAACTTTATTTTGAGTATAAATAAAAGTAATTGATAAGCAAATGAAAGGAGTTAAGCTTTTTTTGCATACCATTTTTACTGCATCCCTACTCGAAGGATTTATATAGATTGTGGAGTACGTATTTTTAGCCGTATTCGGGAGGTTCTTTTAACAAATAAGGATATTATTAAAGATGGAGCAGTTTGAAAAGAAAATCCTTAAACAAGAAGGAAAGACCAAAAATCAGGAAGAAGAAACCCAGCTTATTTTTAAAGCTTTGAAAGAACTTTTAAATCCAAACGTAAGAACCCAGAGAATCCATAGGATTTAAGACGAAACAAAAAAAACAACTCCAATCCCCACATTGCAGAATTTACATCTGTTTAGATTATGCGCTATAAAAATCAAAATACAAATTATTAGTTTTTGAATGTACAAAAGTCTGTCATTTTCTGTTCTTATATCAAAAATAACAAAGGGAGTTTACCGATAATTTTAAAATTGAAATTTAGTGAAGCGTAAGCAAGTCGAAATACATTATTCTGGTTTTATCTTCAACACCTGTTGATAAAAGAAATTCAAAACCATTTTTTGCATAAAAGGATAGCTGTTTAGGTTTATTGTAGGCATCCAATAGTAATAACCTACAAGCAGGTTTAGAATCCATTATTGAGTAACCCTTGATAAAATCCATCAACTGATAAGAAATTCCAGTTCCATGATATTTATTATCAACACCTAACCTACCAACTTTTACAGCAGGGTACTGTCTAATTCTTTTTTCATTAGGAAGTTTTATTTTCCTGTGAAGCTTATTAAAAGCGCTATTATCATAAAGATCATTCAAACAATCATTTGAGATACAGAAAAAAGCTACTACCTTCTCTTTTCCTGTTTCACCTTTTGTAAACACATATGTGTTTGCCATCAATTGTCTTTGGTAGTTTAGGGCGTCATCTCTTAAAAATGCATTTATGTCTGCATCTTTACAGTCAAACTCAGAAATATCAATTTCTGTTGAAAATAATTTGAATTTGAAATCAAAAAGCTCCAAGTATTATTTATTTGATAGAACTTTTTTAACTATACTGCTAATTCTTTCTTTTACTTCCTTGGTTGCTTTCTTATTGGATGCAAGAAGGCGGTTAAATCTTTCAGAAGACTTACCTTTTAGTAAAGGAGTGGGTTTAATTGGAGTTGCCATAATCTTTATTGTTTTTCAAATTTAATAATTTACTGGAACTTCCCCTTCTTTTACTTCCTTTTAAACGTAGTTATTACTTTAAATGTTTTAGTTTACATGTATTTACCACTAATTTCCTTCAAAAACGATGCCTTATCTTAAGGGAAAGTAATTGTTCATTAGTTCCCCGTGGATGGGACTGTGGAAGTTACTACTTGTTTTTTTTATATCCAATCTGTGGCTGGGGCTTAGGTTTTTTTTTCTTGTCCAGTAATTCATCAAGATTCTGATTATCCTCCTGCAGCACTGTTCATTGTGCTTATCCTTAATTGGATTAGGGGGTTACTAAACCTTGTAGTAAAAAGCCTGATAATACAGCATTTTTAAAAATTGCAGATAAAAAACATTTGTTTATCGTAATTATAATTTAATTTAGCAGTAAAAATTATAAAATCATGAGAAACAAACTACTTATCATTACTTTTTTTATTGCATACGGATTTATTCAAAATCCTTTATCTGCACAAATTGTATTTCTTGTAAATTCACCTGCAAGTGTGGCTGGGACTTATCCCATTACTTTTGTCGATAACACATGGGGAATTGATATGGCCACAGCACCTATGGTTTGTGGCACATTGGTAGTTGTAAGAGATAATACAACAGGAGATTCCTTAGGATGCAACCCTTTGATTAATTCAGCACAAGTCAACGGAAAAATAGCGGTTGTTTACCGTGGCTCATGCCAATTTGGAAAGAAAGCTTATCAAGCTCAATTAGCTGGTGCAATTGCGGTTATTATTGTAAATAATGTAACTGGAGGACCTATAGGCATGGCAGCTGGAGATGATGGGCCATTTGTAACCATACCTACAATTATGATAGGTATGGAGGATGGAGCCTTGTTAAGGCCTCATATTAATGCAGGAACTGTTAATGCGTGTATTGGAACCCAGTTTGGACTTTATCCAAATGACATTGGTATTTCCAGTAAAGATGTATTAAAAGCCAAGAGTTTTTCCATTCCCAGTTTATTGGCTCAGACTAGTGCCGACTTTTCTATTCCCTTAGGCGCCTGGGTAGTTAATTATGGTACAAATAATCAAACAGGTGTATCCCTATCCTCTTTAGTGAGGTTAGGAGCAAATGTATTATACAACCAAACATCCTCTGCCTATTCAATTAATTCCGGAGACAGTGTTTTTATTCCTTTACCCGCTTTTTCTCAACCTTCTTATAACCCTGGGTACTATACCCATACCTATTCTGTTACCTCCAGTGTGACAGATGATTTTCCCAACAATAATAATGATCTGAAATTTAACTTTTGGATCAACAATTCCATTTATTCAAAAACCAGGATAGATTCTGTTAGTTTACAGCCTATTTCAACAACCCATACTAAGGCTAATTCTTCAAGTAATTGGAGATGGTGCATTTATATGGATGATAATAATTTAAACAGGGTTCAGGTAGATTCAATTTCTTTTAGCAGTACCACTCCTGCTGGTATTTCACTTCTTGGTAAAACTGTAATTACAGAATTATACCAATGGAATCAGTCTTTTAATGATATTTTTTTAGTTGATCAGGAATATTATGATTATACCCAGGATTTACAGGGGCAGTTTGTAACTTCAAATTTTGCCTCCCCTGTAATATTGAACAGTAACACTAAATATATGGCTTGTTTGAATCTATATGATCAGGATATAAATGTAGGTTATGACAATCAGTCAAACTATGCTTTAAATGCTGCAACCAATAATGATTTGAATTCAAATTTTCCTGTATATGCGAATAATACCTGGTATACCGGATTTGCAGGAAATCCGGTTCCCTCAATAATAGTTCATACTTCCTCCTCGTTGCCGAATGCTGATTTTACTGCCAATCAAACCAGTGTTTGTACTGGAAACCAGGTAGCATTTACCAGTACATCAACAGGATCAATTACTTCCTATTCCTGGAATTTTGGTGCCGGAGCCTTCCCTGCCTCAGCAACAGGTGTGGGACCCCATAATGTTAGTTATTCTACAGCAGGAAATAAAACAATAAGCCTTACAATAAATGGGTCCTCTGGTTCAGACGTAGAAACTAAGAACAATTACATTTCGGTATTGCCAACCCCAGCTCAGCCAGGTGCCATTTCCGGAAGTATAAATGTATGCGAAGGGAATACTGAGAGTTATTCCATAGCACCGGTTGCTGGAGCCATTAATTATACCTGGAACCTGCCTTCGGGATGGAATGGTTCTTCTTCTACTTCATCTATTTCTACCACAACAGGTAGTGCAAGCGGCACAATTCAAGTTACTGCTAATAATTCTTGTGGAAGCAGTGCTGCTCAAACTTTAAATGTTTCTTCAAATCCCACAGTAAATGCAGGTATTTCGATTGCTGCCAACAATACAATAATATGTGCAGGGGAAATGGTTACATTTACTGCTACCCCCATTAATGGAGGTACAGCACCTATCTATCAATGGAAGTTAAACGGAGCAAATGCAGGAACAAACAGCAATGTTTTTTCTTCCCCATCCTTTAATAATGGAGATGTTGTAAGTTGTGAAATGACCTCTAATGCACCCTGTGTAATGGGATCGCCAGCAATGTCTGCTGCATTAACCATCAGTGTGGTTTCTTCAATAACTCCAACACTGGGTATATCAACAGATGCAAACCCTGCATGCGTTGGTTCTCTGGTTACTTTCACATCTTCTCAAACAGGTGGAGGAACAACTCCTGCATACCAATGGAAACTTAATGGAAGCAATGTTGGGACAAACAGTAACACTTACTCCAGTTCTGCCCTGAATAATGGTGACGAAATTGAATGTACAATGACTTCTTCTTCAAGCTGTGCCACTGTTTCTACTGTTAATTCAAATACCATCGTTATGAGTATGTTGTCTTCTGCTGCCACAAGTGTAAGTATTAGTGCAAGTGCTAATTCTGCCTGTGCGGGAAGTACTATTATTTTTACTGCTACTCCTGTGAACGGGGGAACAAGCCCAGCTTATCAGTGGAAATTAAATGGAAGTAATGTGGGAGCAAATAGCAATACGTATTCAAATAGTGCTTTGGTTAATAATGATAATGTAACTTGTGAAATCACTTCTTCTCTTAGTTGTGCTTCAAATCCAACAGCTGTTTCAAATACAGTTACTATGAGCATTGACCAGGTTGTTGCAGCAAGTGTTGCTATTGCAGCGGATGTTAACCCGGTTTGTCCGGCAGCACCTGTGGTTTTTACAGCCACTCCTAATAATGGTGGTTCCTCTCCGGCATATCAATGGATGGTAAATGGAAGTAGTGTTGTTGGAAATGGTGCTACTTATTCCAATTCAACCCTGGCAAATGGGAACAATATCACCTGCTCAATGCTGTCCAATGCTAATTGTGTTACAAATTCTCCTGCTATCTCAAACAATGTAAGCATGAGCATTCATCCCAACCCTGCAATACCCGCTATTACCCCAAGCAATAATATTCTTGTTTCATCTACAGGAAATTCTTATCAATGGTCTTGGAACGGAATTGTAATAAGTGGTTCAAACTCACAATTATACACGGCAACCTTAGATGGAGATTATACTGTTACCATTACCGATGCTAATGGTTGTAGTGCAACCTCCGGTATTTACACCCTAAATACAAGTAGCATTGAGAAAATAAACCAGAATAGTAAGGTTGAGATCTATCCAAATCCTAGCAGCGGGCTATTTACTCTTTTATCTGAAGATTTAAATGGCAAAACCGAATTAAAGGTTTATAATTTATTGGGAGAATGTGTTAAGTCCGAACAAATAGAAGTTTCAGGAAAATTAGAATATAGTTTGGATATCTCTGAAATGGCCCCTGGTGTTTATAATCTTACTATTCAAAACAACAACACCCTTATAAACAATAAAATAATTAAGAATTAGTACGTTTTTTTTAAAATACAATGGGTACAAAAATAAAATTTTCATGATTTTATTTTTGTACCCATTTAAATTTATGAAAGATACAGGGGGAGCTTGTTGGAAAATAAATCGGTAAGGAATTGTTTTCCAACAAGCATAGTAATATTAAATAAGTCGAAACAGATTTAAAGAAAACCCCTTGAACATTATGTTTAAAGGCTAGAAATAAAGTAATTTTCTTATTATTTCTTTAAGTTATGCTACTTCCAATATGAATTGAGCATCAATATTTAGTTTTGCATGTAATTTCTTGGCCAGTTCAATTGTAAGTTTTCTTTTGCCAGAAAGTAATTCTGATAGACGTGTTTCACTCACTTCTAAAAGCTTTGCAAGTTGCTTTTGTTTCAGATTCATCTCAAACATTTTATACCTAATCATCTCAATAATATTTGTTGGCTTCTTTATTGGCATCAAAGGAATACTATCTTCATATTCTTCGGCCATTAGGGAAAGTTCCTTTAGGGTCTTCACAGCCTTTGATGGTAATTTATCTATTCCGCCAAGCTGGGTAATTTTCTGAAGTGATTTTTCTATTCTTTTCATCACTTCGTCATATTCTTCCCTATTCTTGATTTGTGAGGTTTTCATAGGTATATAATTTATTCATTTTTAATTATTCCATTAAGGAACTCATGAATGCTAAAGCATTTGTTTTTTAATTGTCACGCGATTTATCGGGAGCCATGTTATATTCGATTAGTGTATGTGACCTTGGTTGTATTCCAATTTCATATTAACGATTTTTAGTTTTACAATTATATGTTTGAGCAATCTATCTTATCATAATCAGCATGTGTGCCAATAAAGCGGATATACATAGTTCTGATATTAAAAAACAACAATATCACTAATCTGTATTTATTTCCTCCGATATTGAATACATACCTGTCATTCCCGACAAAATCAACGCTTTTACTGAATGAAGCTTTAACATCGTTAAGGTTGTTCCAATCAGATTTTTTGCATAATTAATACCACCTGTTCAAAGCAGTTAGACAAAGGCTTTATTTTTTCTCTTTCCAAATCTGATTAAAAGACTTAGGAGCAATTTTAGGCAAGTCCCTTTTTTCTCCCCAGGCTTTTTTGAAGAGGCGTTTTAGCATGAAATTTTTTAAGTTTGCTCCTCCTTTTTCCATGGTGCTTCTCTTTAGCATGGCTGCTTTCCAAAAAAACATGGACCAGTTTTCCGACTTTGTGCTTAAGCTTTGTTTCACAGAATCCTTTCTGTTGTATAAAAGCATTTTATGCAATTCTATTTTAACAGGGCACACTTCAGTGCATTTTCCGCATAATGAGGAGGCAAAGCTAAGGTGCTTATTCTTTTCCATTCCTTCAAGATGAGGCATAATAACCGCACCAATTGGGCCACTGTAAGTAGTTCCATAGGAATGTCCGCCAATGTTTTTATATACAGGGCATGCATTCAGGCAAGCTCCACAACGAATACAAGACAAGGCCCTGCGCTGTTCGGGTTGGGCAAGTAAGTTTGTTCTTCCATTATCAAGTAAAATAACATACATTTCCTCAGGCCCGTCTGTTTCTCCTGCTTGGCGTGGACCATTAATAATGGTATTATAAACGGTGAGATTTTGTCCCGTTCCATGCGTGGCTAAAAGAGGCCAGAAAAGGTCAAGGTCTTTGGTTGAGGGAATTAATTTTTCAATACCGGCAATGGCAATATGAACTTTTGGAAAAGCCATTGACATCAAAGCATTTCCTTCGTTTTCTGTTATGGCTATGGCGCCAGAATCAGCAATTAAAAAATTTGCACCGGTTATGCCTGCTTGGGCAGTTCTGAATTTATCCCTTAGCTTTTCTCTCACATAAGCTGTTATATCAGCCGGGGAACTGTCTAATGGTAAATTGAATTTTTCATGAAACAACTTTGCCACATCCTCCTTTGATTTATGCATGGCAGGGGTAACAATATGATAGGGTGGCTCGCCATCCAATTGTTGAATGTATTCGCCCAAATCTGTTTCCACTGTTTCTATTTGCCTTTTTTCTAAAGCTTTATTCAAACCGATTTCCTCGGTAACCATTGATTTTGACTTAACCACAATCTTTGTGTTGTGTTTCTCCAGTATCTGAAATACTTCTTTTAGTGCCTCCTCTGTATCTTGTGCCCAAATTACTTTTCCGCCCTTTTTGGTAAAATTGGCTTCAAATTCAATAAGGTACTTTTCCAGGTTATCAATTACTTTGTTTTTTAAATGGGCAGCCCTGGTCTTGGCCAGGTCCAGGTTGCTGTATTGTTCTTTTCCAAGAACTACTGAATGATCGTATTTGGAAATGTTGAAATTTAATTTTTTCCTGTGATCCAGGTCAAATGCCTTTTTTGAAGCAATTAAAAACGAATCTAAATGTGGAGCCATAGCTTGATTATTGCAGTATCATTACTGGAAAGACAAATTTAAGTTAAATTATATGCTAATTAATAGGAATTTACAGTTTTAATGAACTTAAAATTGTTAATTGAGGAAAATGATTGTCTAAAAATTATTTTTTGGTCTTTTGGATGGGTAAAATGTAGACTAAACGGGGCCTAAATATTGCATTAATGGTGAAATTTAATCCTGCGGGATCATTTTATATGCAGATTTAATTTTACTATTTTAATAGCCATAAATTTATTTCCCTCCATGATTCCCCTAAAAAGTAAATTTATAATTTCTATCTTTATATAATTAAATGGAAAAGTTCATTTTCCGATGCGCAGTGCTACAAAAAGGTGAATTGCCAAAACCCATTTGAACGGATATCAAATTACAGCAATGAAAAAAAAACACAAATCCAAAGATCCTATAAAGTCTATATTAACAAAAGATATTACTTCTATTCTTGAAAAGAATCCTAAAAAAGCATTTAATTACAAGCAAATTGCCGGAATTCTTCGCATGGATGATCCTGCGACAAGAACACTGATAAATGAAATTTTAGTTGAATTAAAGGATAGGAATGTGTTGGAAGAAGCGCAAAGAGGATGCTTTAAAATGAATGTTTCCAATCCCTACATTACAGGTGTTGTAGATTTAAAGGGAAATGGAGCTGCCTATGTAATTACAGATGATTTGGAAGAAGATGTATATGTAGCCCCAAAATTCGTAAGAACGGCCATGCATGGAGACACTGTAAAGGTGTATATAATCAGTAACAAGAAAACGGGTTCAACAGATGGTGAAATAGTTGAAATTATAAAAAGAGCACGAACTGAATTCGTTGGAAGAGTTCAACTTTCTGCACGTTTTGCTTTCCTTATTCCGGATAGCACAAAAATGAATGTTGATTTGTTTATTCCCCTGGAACATTTAAAAGGCGCAAAGGATGGACAAAAAGCAATTGGAAGAATTACAGAATGGCCCAGAGGAGGTAAAAACCCGGTAGGTGAAATAATTGATGTATTAGGTGAACCGGGCGATAACGATGTAGAAATGCATGCAATTTTAGCAGAATTTGGTTTGCCTTATTCATTTCCCAGAGATGTGGAAATACTGGCGGATAAAATTCCTATAGAAATTTCACAACAAGAAATTGAGAAAAGAAGGGATTTTCGCAAAATCACAACCTTTACCATTGACCCGGTTGATGCTAAAGATTTTGATGATGCTTTATCCATTCGTAAACTTGAAAATGGCAATTGGGAAATAGGAGTACACATTGCCGATGTTTCACATTATGTGAAGGAAGGCTCAGGGATTGACAAAGAAGCTTTTAACAGGGCTACTTCTATTTACCTTGTTGACAGGGTAGTGCCAATGCTCCCGGAGGTTTTGTCTAACAACGTTTGTTCCTTAAGGCCAAACGAAGAAAAGCTTTGCTTTTCTGCAGTTTTTGAAATGGATGATGATGCAAGGCTAATTAAAGAATGGTTCGGAAGAACCATAATAAATTCCGATAGAAGGTTTACATACGAAGAGGCCCAGGAAGTAATTGAAACAGGTAAAGGAGATTTTCAAGATGAAGTGCTGACACTTGACCGACTGGCAAAAATTTTAAGGGCCGATCGTTTTAAAATAGGCTCTATCGATTTCCATACCATTGAAGTTAAGTTCAAAATGGATGAAAAAGGAAACCCAATAGGTGTTTATATTAAGGAGCAAAAGGATTCTAATGAATTAGTGGAGGACTTTATGCTCTTAGCAAACAGAAGAGTTGCCACATTTGTTGGAATGAAGCATACAGATAATTCTGATGGCAAAGAGAAAGAAGAATCAGCAAATGGTAAGCAAGGCAAGCTTAACCATAAAAACATAAAGGATAAAAACAAGGACGAACAGTTAACTGAAATTAAACTTGATCCTTTAAGGCCCTTTGTTTACCGCATTCATCCCACACCTAATGAGGATAAACTGAGAACCTTTGTGCAGTTTGTAAATAAGATAGGATTTAAAATGACGCTAAAATCAAATGCGGATGCATCCTTTGCATTAAATAAGTTGATTAAGGAGGTAGAAGGAAAAAAAGAAGAAAACATGATTAGCCAGCTTGCCATTCGCACTATGGCAAAGGCAATTTATACCACAAAAAACATTGGCCATTATGGATTAGGCTTTAAATACTATTCTCATTTTACCTCACCCATTCGTAGATATCCTGATTTAATGGTTCACCGCTTGCTGGCTCAATACCTGGAAGGAAAAACAGTTAAAGCAGAAGGCCTGGAAGAGCAATGCAAACACTCCTCAGATATGGAAAAACTTGCTTCTGAAGCAGAAAGAGCATCTATAAAATACAAGCAAGCCCAGTATCTTGAAGAAAGAATAGGGGAAGCATTTGATGGCGTTATTTCTGGAGTTACAGAATGGGGCTTGTATGTTGAGATAATTGAAAATAAATGCGAGGGAATGATCCGTATAAAAGACATTGAAGGTGATTTTTATATTTACGATGAGGAGTCATATTGCCTTATCGGGAAAAAACACGGAAAAAAGTATCAAATAGGGGATAAATTAAAAATAGAAGTAAAAAAGGTTGATTTGATGAAAAAACAAATCGATTTTATGCTTGCCGAAGAGGATTGAATTCAATTTAAAACCCACCATTTTCAATTATAAAAAGCGAAACAAAGCACAGAAGAAATGATAAAAGTAGCAATTGTTACAGGAGGCAGTAAGGGCATTGGCAAGGCATTGGTTAAAACATATTCAGAAAATGGATATACAGTTTATTCCATAGCAAGAACAAAAAACACTGAACTGAAAAATAAAAACATAAAGCATATTCTCTTTGATCTTAGCAATACCATTGAATTGGAAGAAATGGTTGCTAAAATGTTTAAAAAAATTAAATTGAAAGAACTTGATTCCATTACACTTATTAACAATGCAGGGAGTCTTGGTAAAATTAAAAGTATTGAAAAAGTGGATGTAGAAACAGTTCAAAAAACCATTGCATTAAATACAACAGCTCCAATGGTTTTAAGTGCCTTATTTATACGAAACACTTCCAAATTATCCTGCATTAAAAAAATTATAAATATTTCTTCCGGGGCAGCTAAAAATCCTTATGCCGGATGGACCATGTACTGCTCAACAAAAGCAGCTTTGGACATGATGACAAAAACAATAGCACTTGAGCAGCAGGAACTTCCATTGGGAGTGAAAATCATATCGCTTTATCCTGGAGTTGTGGAAACAGCAATGCAGGAAAAAATAAGGAAAACTCCGATAAAAGATTTTAAGAGTGTTGGAAAATTCATTGACCTAAAAGAACAAAATCTTTTGGCGGACCCTATTGATGTTGCATCTGCTATTTTTTCACTGGATGAAAAAAATCAATTTGCCAATGGGGAGGTTGTTAGTTTGAAATAAAAAAGGCCTAAAAGAAGAATGAACTAATTATTTAATATTCATTACAACTTTTTGCTTTCCGGCCATTTTTCTTGCTGCAGCAGCTATATTCTCGGCACTGTAACCACATTCTTCATGAAGCTCAGCTTGTTCTCCATGTTCAATAATAACATCGGGAATTCCAAGGCGGATTACTCTTGATGAATAATTGTTATCAGCCATAAACTCAAGAATTGCACTTCCCATTCCACCCATAATACAACCGTCTTCAACAGTAATTACTTTTTCAAACTTTTGAAAAACTTCATGCAATAGCATTTCATCCAGGGGTTTTGCAAAACGCATATCATAATGCGCTACTGATATTCCTTCATTCTCCAAAACATTACAAGCATTTACAGCATAATTCCCAATATGGCCAATAGTTAAAATAGCAATTTCTTCACCTGTTTTTATCCTGCGTCCGGTTCCAGGAATTATTTTTTTGAATTGGGTTTTCCAATCGGTCATTACTCCGTTTCCCCGAGGATAACGGATTACAAAAGGCCCCATGTCTTCCAGTTGGGCAGTATACATAAGGTTGCGTAATTCTTCCTCATTCATTGGAGCAGACACAATTAAATTGGGAATACACCGCATAAAAGCAATATCATAAGCACCATGATGAGTTGAACCATCTGCACCAGCAATGCCTGCCCTGTCAAGACACAAAACTACATTGAGGTTTTGAAGGGCCACATCATGAATAACCTGGTCATAAGCCCTTTGCATAAAGGAGGAATAAATATTGCAAAAAGGAACCATTCCCTGTGAAGCCAAACCTGCTGAAAAAGTTACAGCATGTTGCTCAGCAATGCCTACATCAAATGCCCTGTCTGGCATTGCTTTCATCATAATATTCAAGGAACAGCCCGAGGGCATGGCTGGCGTAATTCCCATTATTCTGGAATTTTTTTCTGCAAGCTCAACAATAGTATGTCCAAATACATCCTGGTATTTTGGGGGCTGGGGTGATTTTGGTGATATTTTTATTATCTCTCCCGTTTCCTTATTGAAAAAGCCGGGGGCATGCCATACAGTTTGATTTCCCTCTTCGGAATATTTGTAACCCTTGCCTTTTTTAGTTACACAATGTAAAATTTTAGGCCCTGGAATATCTTTCAAATCACGCAACACTTTTTCCAGATGCAAAACATCATGCCCATCAATAGGACCAAAATACCTGAAGTTAAGAGACTCAAACATATTGCTTTTATTTAAAACAGCTGTTTTAATAGAGTTCTCGATTTTTTGTGCAATTACCTGAGCATTCGGACCAAATTTGCTGATTTTACCCAGCAAGTTCCATACCTCGTCCTTTACCTTGTTGTATGTATGGGAAGTGGTGATATCAGTTAAATAATGTTTCAATGCCCCTACATTGGGATCAATGGACATGCAATTATCATTTAAAATTACAAGAAGGTTTGTGTTTTCAACACCTCCATGATTTAAACCTTCAAAAGCAAGTCCTGCTGTCATTGCCCCGTCTCCTATTACTGCAATGTGCTGCTTGTCTTTTTCTTTCTTGTAGTGAGATGCTACGGCCATTCCAAGGGCAGCAGAAATGGAAGTGGATGAATGTCCTACTCCAAAGGTATCAAAAGGACTTTCTGATCTTTTTGGAAATCCACTTATACCTTTATAAATTCTGTTTGTTGGAAAAGATTCTCTTCTGCCAGTTAAAATTTTGTGACCATAAGCCTGATGGCCAACATCCCATACCAATTGGTCAAAAGGAGTGTTAAAAACATAATGAAGTGCAACAGTAAGTTCAACCACTCCAAGGCTTGCCCCGAAATGACCTCCTTTTACTGAAACAACATCTATAATATACTGCCTCAACTCCATGCACAATTGAGGGAGTTGTTCGGTTTTTATTTTTCTTAAATCAGCCGGATCTTCTATTTGCTTTAGAAGAGGCCCTGCAGCATTTTTCATGGCTTCAATTTATTTTTTAAAAAAACAAAGATATAAAGAAAATCTTTGAATAGATTTTTGATGTACTAATTACTGTCCGCCACGGGTTATTGGGTAATTTAATACAATTTAAATTATCGATTAGTCTGATTTTAATTTTCTTGTTTTTTCCTAATTATAGATGATTAGGTTCCAATATATAGTAAACGCATTAAATAAAATTAATTGTCCCTAAAACCGACATCCTTGTTTATTAAAAAACGGAAATATTTCTAATTTAATTCAAAAAAAACACACTAAAAGTAAAGCTCTTTTAGTGTGTTTGCCCATTTAGTTTTGTGTTACCAGAATTTACTTTAAATCTTCAGCAAATTCAAATTTAATTTTTTCTGCCATAAACTCTCTCTTTAAGAGCGTTCATCAAGTAATACATTCCTGGAACGATAATCAATGTTAGAAAAGTTGCGAAAAACAAACCAAAAATCACTGTAGATGACATTGGGCCCCAAAAAAGCGCATTGTCTCCGCCAAAATATATTTGTGGATCAAAATCGGACAAAAGGGTGAAAAAATTAATATTCATTCCTAAAGCAAGCGGCAATAATCCCAGTATGGTGGTAATGGCAGTAAGCAACACCGGGCGTAATCTTTTTTGCCCGGCCTCCACGATAATGTTTTTAATTTCATCTATTGGTAACATTTCACCCATGGGCATATCAAGCTCCTGTTTGCGCCGGTCCATAAGTAAGTTGCTGTAATCAATTAGTACAATGGCATTGTTTACTACAATCCCTGCCAATGAAATAATTCCAATCATAGTCATGATTACAATAAAGTCCATTTGGAAAATAACCAATCCTAACAATACTCCAATTAAACTGAATACTACAGAAGCAACAATGATAAAGGGTGTTCCTGAGGAGTTAAATTGTGCTACCAAAATTAAAAAGATAAGAAAAACGGCCATAAGCAAAGCCTTGCTCAAAAAGCTCATTTCTTTTGCTTGTTCCTCCTGCTCTCCGGTAAACTTAACCTGGTATCCCTCCGGAAGATTAAAGTCCTTCATCGCATTTTTAATTTCCTGAACAGTTTCATTGGGATTAACACCTTCCTTTACGTTGGAGGTAATAGTAATAACCCGGTTTTGATTTTTTCGCTTCACAGCACTAAAGGTGGTGCTTTTTACAGGAGTTGCAATGGATGAAATGGGTACTTGTCTCATCTTTCCGCTAACCATATCCCTGAAGGTAATGCGTTGGTTTAACAAGCTTTCGGTATTGTATCTGTACTCGTCTTTAAAGCGAATATTAATTGGATAATCATCCTTTCCCTGTTTAAACCTGGAAATCTCTTTACCAAACAAAGCCGTTCTTATGGCCGAACCAACCTGGCCTGTTGAAATTCCAAACCTTCGGGATTTATCTCTGTCTATTTCTACTAGTAATTCAGGTTTGCCAAGTTCCACATCAGGCTTTAGTTCCTCAATGCCATTTACATTTAAATCATTAATATACGCCCGTATATTCTCTGCATAAATCACCAGTGAATCATAATCTTCGCCACTTATTTCTATGTTTATCGGCTTTCCACGCGGTGGCCCTGCCTGGTTTTTATCTACTGTAACCTGTACACCCGGAATTGCTTTTATATTATTCCTTATTTTCTCCATTACCTCAGCCGTACTAACTCCCCTGCGGTGTTGGAATTCTACAAAATTTACAGTTATTCTCCCTTTATGCGGAGTGTTACCCATAACAGGACCTTGAGAGGGATCACTTGTTCCATCTCCAACTTGTGCAATAACAGATTCCACAAGGAAGTTTTTTCTAGCTAACATGCTTCCTTCTTCTACAGGCTCTTCAAATTCAGCTAAAGTGTTTACAAGAATGTTTTCAACTCTAGAGGTTGCTGCATTCGTAGCCTCTATATCTGTTCCAATAGGTTTTTCAATAAAAATATTTACATAATTCGGTTGGTTTACCGGGAAAAATTCAACCTTTGGAGTAAAAAGAATCAATAAAACGAAAGATAAAATTAGCAGTACAAAGGTTCCAAAAAAGAACACGAGTGGGTTTTTCTTTTTTAATGTAAAGGTTAAAAAACGACTGTATTTTGATTCGATTTTTGGAAGAAATACATTCTGAAATCGTGCCGTTGCCGGCCCTAAAATATACAAGTTCAGCACCAGAAGAAAACCGGCAATAATTAACAGGTTTCCAAAAGTATTAAACTTTAAAAATAAGGAAATAAGCCCCAAAACAGTAACGATTGAAAAGGCAATTAAAACTTTCTTTTTACTAGGGATGGTTTCCCCCGATTTCATAAATGCTGCTGTTAAAACCGGATTAATTACCAAGGCCACAAACAGTGAGGAGCCAAGTACAATAATCAGAGTAATTGGTAAGTATTTCATGAATTCCCCCATCATTCCCGGCCAAAAGGCAAGAGGAAGAAAAGCAGCCAGTGTTGTTGCAGTAGATGTAATAATTGGAATTGCAACCTCACCAACACCTTGTTTTGCAGCCTGTACTGCATTCAGGCCTTCATCCATTAAGCGATAAATGTTTTCAACAACCACAATGCCATTGTCAACCAACATGCCTAATGCTAGAATCAGGGCAAACAACACCATAAGATTTAAAGTAACACCCATAGCACCTAAAATCATAAAGGCCATGAACATGGAAAGAGGAATGGCTACACCAACAAATAATGCGTTGCGAAGCCCAAGGAAAAAAAGAAGTACCAAAACTACTAGGATAATACCTGAAATAATACTGTTTTCAAGATTGTCAACCTGGTTACGGGTCATATTTGATTGATCGTTCGTAACTGAAATTTGCAGGCTTTTCGGAAATTTTTCACTTTTTGCAGAGGCAATAATCTCATTGATTCGTCTGGAAGCCTCCAATAAATTTTGACCAGAGCGTTTTACAACATCAAGCATTACCACAGGTTTTCCAAATTCCCTGGCATAGCTTCTGCTTTCCTCATCCTTAAAGGAAACAGTTGCAATATCCACCAAATGAACAATGTTATATTTCTCATCCTTTACTATAATGCTTTTAATTTCATTCAGGGTAACAAATTCACCTACAATCCTAACAGATCTGCGTAAATCACCATTCAATAAATCTCCGCCAGAAATAGTTACATTTTCCCTTTGAATGGCCTCCTCAATGTTTTGAAAATTAATTTGTAAGGCATCCATTTTATGCATATCCAGAGCTATTTCAACTTCTTTTTGTTGCACACCTCTAATGTCAACCTTTGATATTTCCGTTAGGCTTTCTATACGATCTTCAAGATATTCAGCATAAGCACTTAATTGTTCGATTGAAAAATCCCCGGAAAGATTAATATTCATAATTGGGAATTCAGAAAAATTCATTTCAAATACATTGGGTTCTGCAGGAAGATCTTTTGGAAAGTCGTTGCCGCTTTTTGTCCTGTCAACAGCATCTTTCACTTTACGTAATGCCTCTGAAGGATCGGTTTCAAAATTAAATTCCACCAATACAGTTGAAAATCCCTGGATTGAAGTTGAGGTAACTTTTTCCACCCCGCTAATTGATTTTATTTCTTTCTCCAGTGGCCTGCTTACCATTTTTTCAATATCCAGGGCTGAATTTCCAGGGTAAGCCGTCCCAATAAAAATTTGGGGTATCACCAGTTCTGGAAAA
The DNA here is from genome assembly GCA_013696965.1 of Bacteroidota bacterium. NCBI lineage: Bacteria > Pseudomonadati > Bacteroidota > Bacteroidota bacterium. Next base: position 47,681 of record JACCXN010000094.1, read on the forward strand.
TTCTCTTTTGGCATATTGGAATAGGATATTATGCCTGCAAAAAATATAATGATGGTTAAAACAAATATTGTGGTTTTATTATCAACCGCAAAGGAGGAAAGTTTGAACTCCCTGGTAATTTTCATAAGTGAATATTTTGAATTGTTTTTTTTGTGGAAACCCCTCTTAATAATTATTGGCTCACGTTTATTTTATCGTTTTCCTTAAGTCCTCTGGCCCCTTCTATAATTATTTGCTCATTCCCGGAGAGTCCCTCGAAAATAAAGGTCTTATTGTTATAGGATTGTCCGCTTTTAATATCTGATCTTTTGGCAAAGTACCCCAAACCATCTTTCTGCACTACAAAAACAAACTCTTTCCCTTTTGCATCATATTGAATAGCAGCAGAAGAAACTACTGCGGCAGAATCCTTTTCGAATGTTTTTATCAACATAATAGCGAGTAGATTTGGCTTTAATACTTCATTTGATTTATCTAAATTTATCTGAACCTTGAATGTTCTGTTGGCAGGATTAATAAATTGTCCCACGCGGCCTATTTTGCTTGCCATTTCTATGTCAAGAGAAGGAAATTTTATCATTACCTGGTTGCCTTCCTTAATTGTTTTAAGATAGTTTTCAGGTAAATCTGCAGTTATGTACATCTCATCAAGGTTCATTAATCTAATTAGTGGGGCCATTGGGCTTGCCATTTCTCCTTCTTTTGGAAATATCTCATCAACTATTCCACTAAATGGAGCTTTAACAATAGTCATTTCTCGCTGAGACTTTAATGTTTTAAGTTTTTGTTCCATGGATTCTTTCCTGTTTTTTGCCTCCAGGTACTGCATTTCAGAACCTATGTTTTGCTTCCAGAGTTTTTCTTGACGCTGAAAAACAGTGTTTGCATATTCAAAAGCAGTTTCCACTTCATTTATATTCTTTTGAATAATTTCCTGATCAAGTACAACAAGCACTTGTCCCTTTGTTACTTTCTCCCCTTCAAAAACTTTAATGGTTCGTATAACACTGTTGATCTCCGCATTTAGTGTTATGTTTTTCCTTGTTTCCACAATACCATGAACTTCAAGATAATGTTCGAATTTTTCAGGTTTAAGTACAACAGTTGACACAAGCACTGATTTTATTTGAATGGTAGTGTCTTTTAAATTAATTTGTTTCTTTACCTCATTCAATTGTTGGGATACCTTTGAAATCAATTCCTGCATAGAATCCCTTTGGTGTAATAAGTTTCCCAATTCCTTGTCAACTTCTTCTGGTTGGCCACAGGAGGCAATAAAAACAGTTGCCAATGCAACAACAATAATTCTTTTCATATTTCTAATCATTTTATTGATCACTTATTTTATTGGTTTATTTTTTGTTGTAATCATTTTTTTGAAAATCAATTGGTTGATTGGTTGAAATTCATTGCCTTATCAAACCTGGATTTTGCATTAAGCAGGTCAAATACAGTGTTAATGTAATTTCCTTGTGTAGATAAAAGTTGATTTTGTACCTGGTTCAGGTCAAGGCTAGATGCAAGCCCTTCCTGATATTTAATGAGTGTTTTGTTTTGAATTTTTTCAGCAAGTAACAGATTTTGTTTTTCTGTTAAAAGCCTCTCATAGGAACTAATTAAATCTGCTTTTGATGTTTGTGCCTGAAGTTTCAGACTTTGTTCTACCTGGGTCGTAGAAATTATTGTTTTCTCATATTCCATTTTAGCCTGTTTTATTTTTGCATACTTCATACCACTGTCAAAAATTGGAACCTTTATACTCACTCCCCATACTGTTGTTGGATACCAGGGACCATTTTCAAAAAAAGTAAATTCATTGCGCAATGCATTTTCCTGGTGACTTAAAAAGGCTCCAATAGAAGGTAAATAAGCATACTTTTCTTTTTTCAGGTTTAATTGCATCAGGTTTTGCTGGTTGAGCATAAGTTGATAATCAATGTGTTTACTGGATTGAAAATCCGTGTTGTATAGATTTTCTATGTTCAATGAAAGTAAAATTTCATCCAGGTTTTCGGTTAATTCAATTTGATTATCAATATCAAGCCCTATTTGAAATTTAAGCAGTTGCAGGGCTAAATCCGCTTGCCTTTCACTTCGCTTTAAAGAATTTTGCAGGTTTTGCACCAGCAGGTTTAATTGATCAACATCATTTTCCTCAATAAATCCACTTTTGTATACTTCATTGGTTTCAGATAAAAGCTTTTTGCTGTTTTCAATGCTTTGCCCCAGAATACGAATATTTTCTTTTGCTACCAGTGCAGAATAATAGGCCTGTGCTACATTTGCTTTTAAATCATTTTGGGTTTTCCCCAGTTGATTTTTGGAAAGTTTTCCATAGGTTTTAGAAGCCTGTAGTCCAACTATATAAGCTCCGTCAAAAATCAATTGTGTTGCTGTTAGGCCAACAGCAGCGGTATAATTTGTTCCGAATTGTACTGCAACTAGTTCTCCATACTCTGCCATAGGGTTAAACGCTTTTGCAGGAAGAACCTGGGTAGGAATGTTTAGCATGTTCTGGAAATTAATTTCCCCGTTAACCTGGGGTAGTCCTATAGTGGTGGTTTCCAGAATTTTTTTCTTGGCTATTTCTACTTCTAGCCTGGCATTAATTACACTGTAATTATGCGTTAATGCATAATTTGTTGCTTGTTCAAGACTTAACCTTAATGTTTCACTATTTTTTGAACTTGTATTTTGAACACCTCCACTACTTTGTCCATGGACAGCTAGTTTAGAAAGGCAAAGTAAAAAAAAACAAAAAAAGAAAGTTTTTGCGTGGAAATACCTCATATTAAATCAAGATTGGTGTTTTTATATTTTTTGATCATGTATTTTAATCCTTTTTCACTTGCAATTCCACGAATATGATAGCGCATCACTTGATTATGCACATCGGTGAATCTAAATTCAGAAACTGGAAATATATTTGAATCGAAAATTGCTTCAATTCTGGAAATATGGATTTTGGCAATGATGGCTGCATTAAGATTTTCACGATACAATTGCTCTTCTATTCCTTTTTCCAAATTCGCTTTTACACAGGAGAAAATAAAGTTTAATTTATAATTAATAAATATTTGCCAGGCTTGGGGATAATATTTTTCCAGGTCAAAATGTATGGATGGATGGATATCTTTAATTTGTTCACCAACATGTTTAGTAATGGCATACATTTCATCAATTGCATTGTATTTTAATAAACAAATGCTATTCAGCGCTTTTTTATCTTCCTCCAGGTAATTTTCCAGAACCTTGTAAACCAAATCAGCCTTGTCTTTAAATGATTTATAAAGGGTTTTTTTAGAAAGTCCAAGATTTCTGGCAATATCATCCATTGTCATGCTTTTTATGCCGTTACGCATAAGCAATTTGTAAATTGATTCTAATAACTGAATGTTGAGGTTTTCCATTTGGGATGCAAAGTTAATTTTTTTTACACACGGGAAACAAAAAACGTAAAAAATGTTTCCATAGTGTTGTTTTGTTTTTAAATCCCCCCACAAAATCTTTTTATGTAAGTTGCCAAAAGTATTTAATTGGAGAATAATTCAGGGAAGACTTAAAACAACAATTTCAAAAAGAGGCTTTTGCCAGTTTAAATTAAAAGAATAAAATTATTTATGGCATAACACTCACTAAAATACCGTAAAAAATCGTTTTTTTGTATAAAATTTAAGATATTTAAGGTGAAGACAAAAAGTAGAATTAAAATAATTGATTTGTTAAAGGAAGGCAGTTCAGGACTTTTAAACAATGAAGTAACAGTAAAAGGTTGGGTAAGGACCAAAAGGGGCAACAAAAATATTGCTTTTATTGCCTTAAATGACGGTTCAGTTATCCATAATATACAGGTAGTTGCTGATCCTTTGGAATTCAGTGAAGAAATACTTGATAAAATAACTACAGGTTCGTGCCTTAGCGTTACTGGTATTTTGGTGCAATCACAGGGTCAGAGCCAAAGTGTGGAAATACAGGCCAAAACCATAGAAATATATGGAACAGCCGATGCTGAGGTTTTTCCACTCCAGAAAAAGGGACATTCTATGGAATTTTTGCGTGAAATTGCCCATTTGCGTCCTAGAACCAACACTTTTGGGGCCGTTTTAAGAATAAGGCATGCAATGGCTTATGGTATTCATAAGTATTTTAATGATAATGGCTTTTTTTATGTCCATACTCCTATTATTACTGGTTCCGATGCTGAAGGTGCGGGTGCAATGTTTAGAGTTACAACTCTGGATGGCCTAAATCCTCCTAAAAAGGAAGATGGAAGCGTGAATTATAAAGAAGATTTTTTCGGAAAAGAAACTAATTTAACTGTTTCCGGCCAACTGGAAGCCGAATTGGCTGCACTTGCTTTGTCTCAGGTTTATACCTTTGGGCCAACATTTAGAGCAGAAAACTCAAATACAACAAGGCATTTGGCTGAATTCTGGATGATAGAACCTGAGGTTGCATTCAATGATTTGGATGACAACATGGATCTGGCTGAAGATTTTTTGAAATATATGGTGCGCTATGCTCTGGATAATTGTAAAGATGACCTGGAGTTTTTAACCAAGATGTATGATAAAGACTTGTTGGAGCGTTTATATAGTGTTACTCAAAATGATTTTATTCGATTAAGTTATACAGATGCAGTTGAAATTTTGATTCAAAGCAAACAAAAATTTGAGTTTAAAGTAGAATGGGGTACTGATTTACAATCAGAGCACGAGCGGTTTTTAGTAGAGAATCATTTTAAAAAGCCGGTGATAATTATTGATTATCCAAAAGGAATAAAGTCTTTTTACATGCGGCAGAATGAGGATGGAAAAACAGTTAGGGCAATGGATGTTTTATTTCCAGGCATAGGCGAAATAATAGGAGGTTCTCAAAGAGAAGAAAGGTATGAAAAATTAAAAGAAAGAATTAGTGAATGCAATATTGCACAGGATGATATTTGGTGGTACCTTGAAACCAGGAAATTCGGAACTGCTCCACATTCAGGATTTGGCCTTGGTTTTGAACGCTTAATGCTTTTTATTACAGGTATGGCAAATATCAGAGACGTAATACCTTTTCCGCGAACCCCTAAAAATGCAGCATTTTAAGCGTTTGCTTTAGACAATAGATTTGATTAGTTTTATATGTGTTTTCAGAAATCAGGTTAGAAGTTTAAGAAACAACAGAAAATATGTTAAAACAAAGTTTACAACAAAGACTCTTACAAAAATTATCACCTCAGCAGATTCAGTTAATGAAATTGCTGCAGATTCCTACTATATCTCTTGAACAAAGGATTAAGGAAGAGCTCGAATTAAATCCTGCCCTTGAAGAGGGGCGTGAAGAGGAGGAAGCTGGAGAATTTGATGAGGAATTTCAAGCAGATAATACTGCTGAGGAGCCTGTAAAGGAAAATACCCGCGAGGATTTTGATTTCGAACAATATTTTGATGATGACGAAACCCCCGGATATAAACTCTCTGCAAAAAATACGGGTCCGGATGATGAGCGCAAAGAAATACCTTTTTCAGGCGGAACAAGCTTTCAGGATTTCCTATTAGCCCAGCTTGGATTGCGCGTTTTGGATGAACACCAGCACACTGTTGCCGAAAACATTATTGGCAATATTGATGACGATGGTTATTTAAGAAGAGAAATAGAATCTTTGGTAAATGATCTTGCTTTTTCCCAAAATATTATGACCTCCGAGCAGGAAGTACTCTCAATGCTTAAAATAATTCAGGAATTTGATCCATCTGGAATAGGTGCCCGAAGTTTACAGGAATGTCTTGCACTGCAGCTGCAAAGAAAGGACAGTAAAAATCCATATATAAAGATTGCCCTTAGCATTATAATCAAACATTTTGAGGAGTTTACAAAAAAACATTACGATAAAATATCAAGGAAAATTGGGATCAATGATGAAACACTTAAATCTGCAATTAATGAAATATTAAGGCTTAATCCAAAGCCAGGAAGCTCCTCCCAATCAAGTGAATCATCAAAACTCTCCTTGCAAATAGTTCCCGATTTTGTTGTTAACAACAATGAAGGAGGACTTGAGCTTAGTTTAAATTCAAGAAATGCACCTGAACTTAAAATTAGCAGGCCTTATATGGAAATGCTTGAAAATTATCAGAATAATAAAACAAGGGAAACAAAGGATGCATTAATGTTTGTAAAGCAGAAACTTGATGGAGCCAGGTGGTTTATTGATGCCATAAAACAAAGGCAACAAACACTTTCCCTTACCATGCAAGCCATAATGGAATACCAGTATGATTATTTCCTCACAGGAGATGAAACAAGGCTTAAGCCAATGATTTTAAAAGATATTGCCGAAATGGTAAGTCTTGATATTTCCACTATTTCCAGAGTGGCAAACAGCAAATACGTGCAAACTGAATTCGGAACCTTTTCCCTGAAATCGTTTTTTTCAGAATCACTCTCCACAGATACAGGAGAAGAGGTTTCTACCCGAGAGGTTAAAAAAATATTACAGGACTGCATTGATGCAGAAAATAAAAGCAAGCCTTTAACCGATGACAGGCTTACCAAAATTTTAAAGGACAAAGGATACAATATAGCACGCAGGACAATTGCCAAATACCGCGAGCAATTAAATATACCCGTGGCAAGAATGAGGAAAGAACTCTAATGATTCAAACAAGGTTAGCCACAGTTATTTCGTATTTGTTTCATCCCCTTTTAATGCCTACAATAGGCACTTTTCTTATTTTTAACATTGGTGGATATATTGCTTTTACCGTTACTCCAACCGTGAAATATATGGTATATGGAATAGTTTTTTTGAACACTTTTATTTTTCCCTCCATGGCCAGTTATTATCTTTTGAAAAAAGGATACATAAACAGCACAGGAATGGCTACTATTCAGGAAAGGAGAATACCAATGGCACTTACTGCTGTTTTTTATTTCTTTACCTATTATATTTTAAGAAAAGCTACTTTGCCTCCGGTTCTCTTTCTTGTAATATTGGGCGCTACATTATCTGTTCTTTTAACTCTCATTATTACTCTTGTTTGGAAAATAAGTGCGCACATGGTTGGTGTGGGTGGAATAGTTGGAGCAGTAATTGGTTTATCTGTAATGTTTTCAGTGAATCTCCAGTTGTTAATAATGGCATTGATTTTAGTTGCCGGACTAGTTGGTTATTCCCGTTTAAAACTTAATGCCCACTCACATTTACAGGTTTATGTAGGCTTTTTGTTGGGATTGTCCTCCATGCTCCTGCTAATTTTAGGAGTTTAAAACCCCGGATTTTTCGTTTCTTATACTAATTAACCAATCAAGGATGTTTTGAATCGCTAGGAAAACCTGGCTTTCTCTGAAGTTAAAATAGTGCCAGGTAAATTATTTATTGAGTCATTTGAACAACATTCATTCTGCCAATCATTTGTGGATAATGGCCAGGATAGGTGCAAATGAAATGATAAGAACCTGCTTTTGGTGCACTGAAATGCATTTGAATGGTTTCTCCAGGAAGCGCAACTTTAGATCCTGCTATTACTTTTGGATTGTTGGGAATATATTCTTTCTCTGGCCCAATGGCTAAGCCCTCGGCTGAAACTTCTGCCCCGGATCCTAATTCAACAAAAACGATATTGTGATTCATTCCTTCTACAGTACTTTCATTTATTAAAGTAATTTCTATTATCGAATTTACATGCACCTCTATTTCCTTTGGTTCAAAGGCAATAGCAGTCATATTGTTCCCTATGGCTTTAATAGTCAAACTAACAGTTTGTAACTGCCCATTGTTTTGAGAATCCAAAGGTTGGGGCATGTTAAAGGTTTTTTCAGGCGGCACTTTGCCCTCTTCACATGAAGTTAATAATAATGATGTTGATAAAACGAATATTATTTTTTTCATCCTTCCGATTTATTTTGATATGTTTAAAGATAATTATAAAAAAGAATTTTTAACAACGAGAATTAATTTTAAAAAATCAGCCGTAAAACCAGCTGATTTTATTACTTTTGTTATCCTAGATCATTAAATGCCGGACAGGTTTAATTATAAAAATAAATGAATAAAGTATTTCTCCTGATTTTTGTTTTGGTTTTCTTTTCGCTTTTTTCTTGCCATCCTGTTTCTTCTCCCTCGGGAAAAGCAAATAAAAATTATAATTCTGATCCTTCAAGCGGAGGCTTTAGTAAAAGCTCAACTAAAAAAAGCCGCAAAGCTCCTCAAATGGGCTTTTATGAGAAAAAAAACAAAACAAATATTTTTGTAGCTGTTAAACATAAAGTAACTTATGTTTTTGCCGGAAATGATAAAAAACATAAACTCAATAATGATCAACGCTCTTCATCCCAAAGCTACTCAAATAAAAAACAGGGGGAACAAACGGCAAAAATGAATAAAAGCTTTGTTAAGGGCAAGAAAAGCAAAGGCAGAAAAAAGAACAAGTCCTCAGATTCTAATTCCGATTCATTTTCTTCAAGTCCAAAAAAGAAAAAATCGAAAAAATAAAGAGCTAATCAAACCATTTTTCAAACTCATTTGAAGATTCAATCCTGTTTTCAAGTTTATCATCCATTGCTGGAAAAAAATCAATGCCTGTTAAAGCTTCAACAGAATCTATTGTAACAGCAAAATAATTAAGTTCTTTGTTTTGGGCTTTGTTTTCCATAACAAATCCTATGGCTTTTATTTCAGGCTCCTTAAAATCTAAAATCACTTTGTAATAATAAAGAGGTACGGTTATTTTGTTTTTTGTTCCTATTGCTGGCAAATCCTCTGTTAATACTCCTGCCGTTACAACATAAATTTCTCCATTTTCTCTTGCCCACTGCCTTGCCTTTTCTTCTAGTTTTTTCCATATTCCACGGTTAAATGCAGGCATTTGAGGTGAAATATTGCTCATGTAAAAAGATTCGCTCATCGCTTTTTCCGACCACGTGAAATCTCCTGCGGGAGCCAAATGCCCACGGTCATAACCACTCTGTTTATATTCCACCGGGAAAACAGAATTACTTAATATATTGGGGTCAGCATAAAAGTTGTTCTTTCTTTTAAAATCACCAGTATGTGCAGAATCCAGTTTATAAGCTACCCAGTTTGCCTGTTTATGATTTGGATTATAGCTAATCTTAATTTGTGAATGAATTATTAATTGTTCCCCTTTAATTGGCAAAGGATAAAAATTGCTTGCAAAATCAGGTTTTGATTGTGCCTTATTTACTAAATGGCATTGCTGAAGAAAAAAAGTGAAAAAGAAAATAAAAAGCAAAAGGAGGAATACTGTTTTGCCGGAATGTTTTTTTTTGTTTCTCATTGAATTAAAGGTAATGTAAAAATTTCATCCATTACTTTTTGTGCAAATATTTTCCTATATTAACAGCAAAGTTTTCAAAATTAACAAAGTTTGCAAACTTTATTTAAAGATGGATTTATCCTAAACCATAAGTCACCTAAATTCACAATTTCATTAATTTATTAATTCTAAAATATACTAAAACAAAAGTATTAAAGGTTAGAAAACAAATGAAAAAACTTTTTCTCGTACGGCATGCAAAGTCAAGCTGGGAGGATTTCTCCATTAACGACAAAGATCGTCCGTTAAAGGCATCGGGAGTGCAGGACGCCTACCTGATGTCTGCTTTCCTTCAAAGCATTAATGTATCTCCAGAATTAATTATAACCAGCCCAGCGGCAAGGACCTTGAGTACAGCAATAATATTTTCCCAAGGATTATTGGTACCCCTCGAAAACATTAAAATGTTTTCCAATTTGTATGAATCGAGTCCTCAAAAAATACTTGATGTGATTTTAATGACAGACAATGCATTAAGTTCTTTGATGGTTTTCGGGCATGATCCTTCTTTGACTGCTTTGTACACTATTCTTACAGGAATTAATATAGAAAAAATACCTACTTCTGCTGTAGCTTCAATTTCCTTAAACATTAACCATTGGAAGGATTTAGCTCAAGGTACTGGAATTTTAGAATTCTTTCATAAACCAAAAGAAGTAAAATCCATTTCAAATTAAGCCTTCGTTTTTTCTTTTTTAGAATGGCAGAAAATAAAAATTCACCCCGGAATAAGCTATTCCCACAATACAAAGGGCTAATTTATTTTTGACAATAAGCTGTTTCATAAAAACAAATTTTTATCTTCCCCATAAATTACACTAAAATTATGTCAACTAAAAAAGTTGAAGTCATTAACAGAGAAATTAGCTGGTTATCATTTAATGAACGGGTATTGCAGGAAGCATGTGATCCTACAGTTCCATTGATTGAAAGAATTAAATTTTTGGGCATATTCTCTAATAACCGTGATGAGTTTTTTCAGGTAAGGGTTGCAACGATAAAAAGAATGGCCAAAATTGGGAAAAAAGCACAGGAAATTATTGGCGAAAACCCTTCAAAAGTTTTAAAAGAGATACAGGAAATTGTAATTAAGCAGCAAAAGCTCTTTGAGAGTACTTACAAAAATTTATTAAAGGAGTTCGAAAAGCAAAATATCTTTATCATAAATGAAAGTCAACTTTCAAAGAAACAAGGCGAATTTGTAAAGAATTATTTTCACCAGGTTGTAAGGCCAACACTTGTTCCAATTATGTTGGATGATTCCCTTGCATTTCCTTATCTTAAGGAAAAAGCAACACATTTATTGGTAAAGTTAAACAGCCATAAAAAATCAATAAAAGCAAAGCATGCAGTACTCGAAGTACCTTCTTCTGCACTATCTAGATTCGTGGTTTTGCCAAGTGAACAGAACAAGCATTACATCATTATTCTTGATGATGTAATACGGTATTGCCTGAATGATATTTTCTTGATTTTTGATTTTAAAAGTATTGAGGCACATACCATAAAACTGACCCGTGATGCGGAACTTGATATTGACAATGACATTAACAAAAGCCTGATAGAGAAAATCACAAAGAGTCTTAAGAAAAGAAAAACGGGAGCCCCGGTAAGGTTGGTTTATGATGGAGAAATGGCACCCGATCTTTTAAATTTATTGACTACAAAATTGAAACTAAATGAAAATGATAATTTAATACCAGGGGGGAGATACCATAATTTTAAGGACTTTATGAATTTCCCGGATATTGGCCTTGCAGAATTAAGATACCAGGCTATGCCCTGTTTTGCTCATCCGGATTTTGCTAAAAAACATAAAAACATGTTTGAAGTAATTAGGAAAAAAGATGTATTGCTAACCTACCCATACCAATCTTTTGGACATGTAATTGATTTGCTGCGCGAAGCGGCAATTGACCCTGATGTTTTAGCCATAAAAATTTCACTCTACAGGGTGGCTAAGAATTCAAATATCATTAATACCTTGGTTAATGCCCAAAAAAACGGAAAAAGCGTAACTGTTATCCTGGAATTGCAAGCCAGATTTGATGAAGAGGCAAATATATATTGGGCAAACAAACTCCAGGATGAAGGAGTAAAGGTAATTTTTGGCGTTCCCGGTCTTAAAATTCATGCAAAATTATTTCTCATCACTCGAAAAAATGGAAGCAAAACAGAAGAATATGCTCACATAGGAACCGGGAATTTCAACGAAAACACCTCCGGGATTTATTCTGATCATAGCCTGTTAACAGCAGATAAAAGAATTACTATGGAAGTAATAAAGCTGTTTAACTTTTTTACAAATAATTTCAAAACCAATACTTACCGACATCTGATTGTTTCTCCATTTTCAATGCGAAAAAGGTTTATACAACTAATTAACAATGAAATTAAGAATGCAAATGCAGGTAAAAAAGCATTTATTCATATCAAACTAAATAATATTACTGATGCAGTGCTTATTGAAAAATTATATGAAGCAAGCAAAGCGGGAGTTAAAATTAAGATGATGATAAGGGGTGTATGTTCTCTTATTCCCGGAATTAAAAAATTTAGTCAGAACATTGAAGTAATAAGTATTGTTGACCGATTTTTGGAACATTCCCGGATTTTTGCTTTTTGTAATGAGGGTGAAGAGCTGTATTTTTTATCCTCAGCAGATTGGATGGTAAGGAGCATGGATCACAGGGTTGAGGTTGCCTGTCCAATTTATGATAAACAAATACAAAAGGAGATTAAGGATTTTATGAATATACAATTCAAAGGAAACATTAAATCACGTGTAATTAATGGGGAAAGAAACAATTCCTACCGCAAAATTGATTCAGATAAACCAGTGAGGGCTCAATATGAGCTATATGAGTATTTTAGAAACAAGCTGCAAAATTAATTTCATTCATTTATTTAATCCTTTTTAATTTGGTATTTGCCGCAATAGATATTGGTTCAAATGCAGTTCGATTGCTTTTTTGTAATGTATATGAAAAAGAACCAGCTCCAATAATTAAAAAATCATCACTTATTAGAGTTCCCATACGCCTGGGAGAGGATGTTTTTAAAAATGGGCTGATATCTGATGAAAAGGCAGACAGATTGGTGCTTGCCATGCAGGCGTTTAAAAAACTTATGCTGGTATATAATGTTGTGACTTTTAGGGCATGTGCAACATCAGCGATGCGTGAGGCAGTAAATGGGCCACAGGTTGTAAAAAGAATAAAAAAGGAGGCAGAAATAGATATTGAAATTATTAAGGGAGATGTGGAAGCTGAAATAATATTTTCAACCCACCTTTCTGATAAATTTAACGATAAAAAATCCTATTTGTATATTGACGTTGGAGGAGGAAGCAGTGAAATTACTCTTTTTTCTAAAAACAAAAAAACAGCCTCCCGGTCTTTTAATATTGGAACAATTCGAATGCTTCAGCAAAAGGATAACAAAGATGAATTCAACCGGATGAAAAAATGGATTAAAGTGCATACCAAAGATATCAAAAACACTATTGCCATTGGAACAGGAGGGAATATCAACAAGCTTTCCAAATTGGCAAATAAAAAGGATATAAAAAACATCAGTATTGAAAAACTCATGGAATTGGATGCATACCTTAACAAATTCACTTACCAGGAAAGGATTGAAACACTTGGATTAAATCCAGACAGGGCTGATGTGATAGTACAAGCAACCGCTATTTTTATTGCCATAATGAAAACTGCAGGAACTAAGAAAATATTTATTCCCCAAACTGGGCTTTCTGATGGCATTATAAACTTGCTTTATAAGGATTTTCAAAAGAAGAAATGATTTTTTTAGCAAGATTGTTTTTTAATAATCTTTAATACATTTTTTCCTTGCTAACCCAAATTCCGGGTGCAATAACAGGGGCAAATTTGTTTGATACCACTAGGGAAGCAATTAAGCGATAATAACAGAACAAGGTTTTTTTTAAAACAAGCCCTAATACATAATAATACGGCTTGTTTCAATTGTTTCCTTATGGCAACCCACATTAATCAAGAAGAAACTCTCCCTGATTAATTAGAGGCCACTGAAAAAGCTAATCCCGAAGGGATGATGCAATTATAGATTAATATTTTTAATTCCGTCCAACCCTGGAGGGGTGAAATTATTGATTGTTTATTTTTATGCCACCCCTTCGGGCTTAGCTTTTTAAGTGGCCTGATTAATTACCCCCGGCTTTTCGAAAATCTGACCAAGTGTGACATTTTGGATTGTCCCATTTATTTAACAACTCCTTTTCTATAACAACTCCTTTGCAATCAAGATAATTTCCGGATTTATCCTTCTTTATAATTTTCATTTCCCCTTTTAAAAGGTATTCAATTACTTTAATTTTTAATTCCTCCTCGTTTAGCTGCTTATACTGTTTACCTAAGTAAATTCCTACCTTGTTGTTCCAGATATCCATTTCAAAAGAAGCCTTATCAGGTAATGAACCATCTTCTAGTATCCCTTTTTGATATTGAATGTAATTTGCCTTTTCATGGGCTTCTCCTAATTGGCGTGCCTTTTTAGCAGAAATGGATTGGGCTAAAAGCGCCATCCAATAGGAGTGTTTAAACGCATCTGCCTGGCCACCCATTAAATCATTATCAATTGGAAATTCAGAAGCAATTGTTTCTACACTCCTTAACGCTTTGTGGGTGATACGGCTGGTTTTTTTGGCAATAAAGGGATGTTTAATAACCCAGAATTTTTCAGGACTGCTCAACTTAAAATACATACTCATTAAGGACTCCTGGGCCTTAATTACCACGGGAAATAGGAGTAAGCCAAATAAAAAAACTATTGTTTTCGTTTGTATTGTCAATGTCAAGGGTTTTTAGAACTATAATATCTTGCATTCATTATTCAGGCAAGTGTTTTTTTATATTTGTAAAATTAATTAATCACTCAATTTAAGTTGAAAATACTTTTATTCCGTTATCGCTTTTTGCTCCTTGCATTGATTTCTTTAATAATAGCTATTGTTGTAAATAACAGTGCCCTGCCTTTTTATTCAAAAGAATTATGCACAAGTAAATTTAACAAGGAACTTCAGAATAAAGATATTGAACTTGAAAAAACGGTATCTTATTTTGCCAATTTCATTAAAAACGCTAAGCCCCAAAAGCTTTTTATTCAAGAAAAGGATCAACTCGAGAAATTATACAATGAACAAGGAATCTCCATTTTTGTTTTTGAAGATGATTCAATGGCATTTTGGTCTCATAATGCTGTTCCGGTACTTAATTCTTTTAACCTATCTGAGCTGAGCGCAACAATTGTTCGATTACAAACAGGTTGGTACAGGGTAAATATCCAAAAAGAAAAGAATTTAACAGTTGCCGGCCTGGCATTAATTAAAAGCGAATATACGCACCAAAACCAATATTTGCAGGATCATTTTCAGAAGGATTTTTCATTGCCAGAGAATACACAGTTGAATTTTAACCAGCGCGCCTCAGAAAATCATGTATTTGATTCAAAAGGAAAATTTCTTTTTACCTTAATATATGACAGTGCAATACATTTTAATCAACTAAAAAATTACTTTGTAATAACTCTTGTATTACTTGTTGTGCTGTTTCTTATATTGTTTTTTCAGAATGAAATTGTAAGGCGACTTAAACAAAATCAAGGATTTTACTTCCTGCTTTTTTCAATTACACTGATTGTTGGGCGTGTTTTAACCATTCAAACCCAGTTTCCTGGAATCATTTATTCCCTTGATTTGTTTTCTCCTGTGCATTATGCAACTTCCTGGGCATTCCCCTCAATGGGCGATTTTTTAGTTAATGCTCTTTTACTGTGCTATTTGTTTTATTTTATAAATCAAAAAATGCCCTTAAAAAGCGCTTTTGTCGATAGGTTAAGCATTGCTAAAAAAGATTACCTTGGCTTGCTTGTTGTATTGCTAGTTCTTGCCTTTGCTTTGTTAATTACAATGTGGCTTTCCGGCCTTGTCTTGCATTCTGATGTATTGTTTAACCTAAGCAATATTTTTGAACTGAATTATTTGAGTTTAACCGGGTATTTTATTGCTTCACTCTTGTTGTTTGCCTTTTACCTGCTTTGCGATAAGGCCATGGGAGTTTTATTACTTTTGAAGATTAAAAACACAAGAATTGCGCAACTTGTTTTATTTGCCTTTTTGCCATTTGCTCTGCTTTCATACCAGGAGTCAGGTTCCTTTGATTTGATATTGTTAATTTGGCCGCTTCCTGTGTTATTCACTATCTGGTGGATTAAGACAAAACAAAATAAAATTTATAACTTTTCAACTGTATTAATCATTGTTCTAGTATTTTCAATTTATGCCTCCCATGTATTTAATTCTTTTTCATCTTTTAAGGAAATAGAAAACAGGCGAGTATTAGTTCAAAAACTTGCACGGGAGAAGGATCCAATTGCAGAATATCTATTCAAGGAAATAGAAGAGAAAATAAGTGTGGATAAAAAAGCAAAGTCACTTTCTTCTGAATATTGGAAAAACAGGGAGGAATTGGACACTTACTTAAAAGAAAATTATTTTAATGGTTTTTGGGACAGATATGACCTGCAAGTAACAGTATGTAGGGAACAGGATTCATTGTTTGTTGCACCAATGGAGCAACGGGTTAATTGTGCCGCCTTTTTTGAAAACCTGATTAATGTAACAGGAGAAAAGGTAAATGGTTCCAATTTGTATTTTCTTGATAACAACTCTGGCAGGGTTAGCTATCTTGCTAAACTTACAATTCATTCTCATTATCCCAATAAAAACACCCAATATCTTTTCCTTGAAATAGATTCAAAATTCAAGCCCGAAGGAACAGGATATCCCGAACTTTTATTGGATGCATCTGAAATTGTTCAAAGCGCGGATATTTTAAATTATTCTTTTGCTAAGTATAAGGATGGTAAATTGGTAAGTAAATCAGGGCCTTACCAGTATACTATTTTTTCCTCTCCCTATTTAAAAACGGAGAATGATTTGCACTTTTTTAAGAAGGAAGGTTTCGATCATCTTGTGTACTCTCCCGAATCTTCCACATCCATTATTTTAAGCCTCCCCTCGAGAAATGGCATGCACAGGCTTACTGCCTTCTCTTATATTTTTGCCTTTTTTAGTCTTCTTTTGCTTTTGGTGCTTTTTTTCAAGAACTCTCCATCAGATTATACCCTGTTTTGGTTTGATTTTAAAACAAGGATTCAAAGTGTTTTAATTGGAACTGTTATCCTTTCAATACTTCTTTTTGGAGCTGGAACGGTATATTACATCCAAAAACAATACAATCAGAAAAACAGTAATTTAATTAGTGAGAAAATAAGTTCTATAATTAATGAATTGGAGGATAAAATTGGCCTGGAACCTAAGCTAAATAACGAAATGGAGCATTATTTAAGCCTGCACCTTGTTAAGCTATCCCATGTTTTTTATACTGATATTAATTTGTACAGCCCCAATGGAGATTTATTAGCCTCTTCTCAAAATGAAATTTTTAATCTTGGCCTAAGTGGCAGGAAAATGAATACAAATGCCTTTTTCAGGATGGCGATTGAAAACAATACAGAGTTTATACAGGAGGAAAACCTTGGTAAATTGAACTATATTTCTGCCTATATGCCCTTATTTAACACTAATGGGGAGCTGATTGCATACTTGAATTTGCCTTATTTTGCAAAACAGAATGAATTGGAAAAGGAAATATCCTTTTTTCTTGTAACATTAATAAACATATATGTTCTGTTGTTTGTGATGTCCGTTGTAATTGCTGTTTTTTTATCTGGATTCATAACAGGGCCTCTTCAATTGATTCGGACCAAGCTCCGGGATGTTAAGCTTGGTAAATCAAATGAATTGATTGCCTGGAAAGGCAATGATGAAATTGGCAGCCTGGTAAATGAATACAATCAAATGATAGTAAAAATAGCAGAAAGCGCAGAAAGACTTGCGCAATCTGAACGGGAATCTGCCTGGAGGGAAATGGCAAAGCAAGTGGCCCATGAAATCAAAAACCCATTAACACCAATGAAACTTAGTGTGCAGCACCTAGAAAGGGCCAGAAAAGACAAAGCCCCGGATTTTGATAAAAAACTGGAAAGATTTACACAAACTTTAGTTGAACAAATAGATACACTTGCAAATATTGCCAATGAATTTTCCAGTTTTGCCAAAATGCCTGGTCAAATTCCAGAACCACTGGATATTAGCGAGCTTGTGCAAGGTTCGGTTAATTTATTTAAAGGCTCAGAAGAGGCCATAATTGAATTGGAAATATTAACGGAAATTGAATTGACTGTAAAAGCCGATAAAAATCAATTGTTAAGAGTATTTAATAATCTAATAAAGAATGCAATTCAATCTATTCCTTATGAACGGCAGGGTAAAATTGAAATCAAAATAGATTTGGAATCAAAAGCAAACAAGGTTTTGATTTCTATTAAGGATAATGGCTCAGGAATAAGTGCCGAGCAGAAAGAAAAAATATTCACTCCGAATTTTACAACAAAAACAAATGGAACAGGACTTGGACTTGCAATAGTAAAGAATATTGTGGAGGATTCAGGTGGTGAAATATGGTTTGAAACAAAAGAGATGATTGGAACAGTTTTTTATATCAAGCTACCTTTGTTGAATTAAAAATTATCATGGGATTTACTCCATATCTATCCACATGAAATACTTAGAGTTGTTTTCAAACTTCCCCAAATCTTTGGTAGCTAGTATCATTATTGCGTCAATTAAAGGAATAAATCCGAATCCACCACCCATTGTTAGAACGTATGTGATTGGAACGATTGGCTTAGTTCCTAAATAAAGCCTGTGAACCCCAAAATGACCTAGGAAAATGGCAAGTCCAAAAGCTGTTATTCTTTTATTTTCCTGGGTTTTTAAGCGGAACATTTCTATGTGTTCCGGATTATTAAAATCAAAACGGAAAAGCTTTATTTTCTTTTCGGAATTTACCAGGGAATTTATTTCTGGTATGCTATCTGAAAGAATAAAAAAGACGGGCTCATTAGCAAGTTTTGCCATTGAGTCCGTCTTTAAAAAAACAAGCTGGATTAAAAGAACTGCAAAAAATTTCAAAAAATAATTTTGCATAATTTTAATTAAGCGCTTTTAAATCTTCTGTTTACTTCATTCCAATTTACTACATTCCAAAAAGCTCCTATATAATCAGGTCTTCTATTCTGGTAATTAAGGTAATATGCATGTTCCCATACATCCAGGCATAAAACAGGAGTGCCTTTTACATCAGCCACATCCATTAAAGGATTATCCTGGTTAGGAGTTGAACTAATAACTAGTTTTCCATTTTGCACTACAAGCCATGCCCAACCTGAACCGAAACGTGTGGTAGCAGCCTTAGCAAATTCATCCTTAAACTCTTGAAAAGAACCAAAGCTTTCATTGATTGCCTTGGCAATTTCTCCCATTGGTTGGCCACCTGCATTAGGTGCCAAAATTTCCCAAAAAAGATTGTGGTTGTAAAATCCACCCCCGTTATTTCTTACTGCAGCACTTTGAGTCGAAATATTTTTCAAGATTTCTTCTATAGATTTTGATTCCACAGGCGTACCTGCAATAGCGTTATTTAGATTGGTTGTATATGCCTGATGATGCTTGCTGTGATGTATTTCCATTGTACGCGCATCAATATGCGGTTCAAGAGCATCATAAGCATAAGGCAGTTTTGGTAATTCAAAAGCCATTATATATAATATTTAAAGGTTAAACAATGGTTTCAAAAGTAAGAAAAAATTACATGTATAACCTGAGTAATCCAAATTAGCTTACATTACATTAGGGAATAATAGGTAGAACTGCTAAATATTAGTTGGAAAATACGGAAATAAGAAGCAGGCAGTACTTGCAAATTAACAGCAATGCTGTTTGTTGTAACGGATATTTAATACATGGCTAATTATTAATCCTGCTGAGCCAATGTACATGATATATTGAATAAAAGGGGAATAATCATGGAATATTATTGCGAACGTGCAAATAAGAAGGAATATCCATAATGAGAATTTAATGAAAGTAGAACTGGTTTTTTTAGTAGTAAAAAAAACGGCTACAATGGCAATGGACAAAAACAGGTAATCATAATTAAATCCGCCATGGCCATGGCTATGGCCCGCACTACTATCGCCTATATATAGAAATGCTGCAGGCAAAGCCAAACAATGAACCAGACACAAACCCGAACTTAATATTCCTATGATGTCAGAATTAGGAGTTTTTTTCAACATGAAGCAAAGATAGAAAAAATATGCAACATTGTTGCAAGAAATATTATTCTGCTTTTATTTCTGATTTTTTTCAAATTAAGCTCAAAAAAATTCCGGCATTTTTTTTGTAACAACATCGTTTTTAATTATTTAAGCAGAATAATAGAATTTAAGGAGCAAAGAACAAAAATATTTTTCTTTTATTGAAGTTCTATTTCAAGAGTTAAATTCAAAGGTCCTGAAGAATAAACGGAGAACAATTTTAAAACCGGAATTTGTATTAGTAATTTCAAATCAACTATTACTCCTTGCGAAAAAACCCTGCATTCTTTGGATTAAATTTCAATTCTGCTTTTTTCCCTCACAAAGAAAGAATAATTAGAAAAGACGCAAAGAAAAAAATGACTTAATATGAATCCAAATTGAATTAATCGGATAATATCAACAAAGCCTTTTTTGTATTTGTTATATTTGTCACCTTAAGTAAAAATAAATGATTGAATTCCGCTCTCTTAAGCATCAATACGCTAATTCAGCAAGCATTGAATTTAGTGATACCCGAATTGATTCTGGAGACCAGGTTTTAATAACTGGGAAATCAGGCAGTGGAAAAACTTCTTTGCTTCATATAACCGGAGGATTATTAAAACCAACCTTTGGAGAGGTAATAATGGAAACTACATCTATTTACAAACTTAGTCCCAGAAAACTTGACTCATATAGGGGAAAAAACATTGGAATAGTTTTTCAAAGACCTTACCTAATCAAAAGCCTAACAGTAATAGAAAACATTTTAGCGGCATTGTATTTCTCAGGTAAAAAAGTAGATAATGCAAAAGCCTTACTTCAATTAAGAGCTTTAAATATAGAAGAATTAAAAGATAAAAGACCTTTTGAATTAAGCCATGGACAAGCTCAAAGGGTTTCTGTTGCCCGTGCAGTAATTAACTGTCCAGAAATAATTCTTGCAGATGAACCAACCTCCAGCCTTGATGATGAAAACTGCTTTTCTGTTATAAAGCTGCTTCAGCAAACGGCAAAAGGAATCAATGCTTCCCTTTTGGTAACAAGTCATGATAACAGGTTGAAAGCTTGCTTTGAAAAAGGAATCCATTTGGAAATGCAAAAAACGCTATGAACCTTATTTCAATTGCCTGGAAGAATATAGTTTCCCAAGGAGGAAAAAAAACGTTAAATGTTATTTTATTGGCAAGTGGTTTGGCAATAATCAATATAATACTGCTTGTAGATTTTCAAATAAAAGAAAAGCTTGAAAATCATGCAGGAAAAGTTGATTTGGTAATAGGGGCAAAAGGAAGTCCCTTACAATTAATATTATCAGGAATTTACCACATTGATTTTCCAACCGGAAATATTAATTTAAAAGAAGTACAGCAACTTATTGAGCACCCCTACGTGCAAAATTCAGTGCCTCTTGCAATGGGAGATAGTTACAATGGATTCAGAATTATTGGTACAAATCACAATTACCTGAAATTTTATGATCTACCCTTAGCGGAGGGAGTAATATGGAAAAAAGAATTTGAAGCAATTGCGGGATCAAATGCTGCAAGGGTTTTGAATTTGAAAACGGGTGATGTTTTTTATTCCTCACATGGGTTAACACCCGGGGGAAATGTACATGCAGATAAATTCAAATTAACCGGAGTTTTAAAACCAAGTGGTACGGCATCTGATAATATAATTCTAACCGCTCTGGAAACAATATGGCATTTGCATGAGCATTCGGATCAACAAAACATTCAATCCACTGAAGAAAGAGAAATAACAGCATTGCTGATTAAATATAAAACACCCCTTGCGGTTGCCATTTTCCCGCAAACAGTAAATAATATTGGTGCTTTGCAGGCTGCATCCCCTGCTCTTGAAACCGCACGATTGTATGCATTAATTGGATCAGGTTTTGATCTTATTAAGGCTTTTGGCGTTTTAATTATACTGCTTGCCGGTTTTAGTGTATTTATTGTTCTTTATTCTTCGTTATCTGAAAGAAAGACTGAAATCGCAATATTAAGAACAATGGGAGCAAGCGCTTCCAAAATATTTTTATTAATTCTTTCAGAAGGAATTATAATTACATCAATTGGCACTAGCTTAGGTTTACTTTTATCACATTTAATATTACAGGGGGCCGGAATTTTCCTGTCGCTTAGTAGTATTTCATTAACAGGAATTGTTTTTATTCCTCAAGAATTAATGGTTTTAGCATTTGGAATAATTGTTGGAATTGCCGCCTCTGTAATACCTGCAATGCAGGCATACCGTACAAATATTTCAACAATATTGGCTAAAGTTTAAGGCTTTTTGGAATAATTGCTAATGCATGGTAATTAGAAATTAATAGATTTAATTAAATTCAGGATTTGAGTAGAGAAATGAAAAAAATACTTTGGACTGTTATCTTTTTATCGTTTTTCTCGCTTGTTCAAGCACAGGAACATGAAATAATTCACAATCGAATTACTTCAGAAGTATGGGATAAAATAGCAGGTATTAAACACAGGGTAGTGGATGATTATGAATATTATCCGATATTTGAAGAAAAGTTAAAAGCTTTGGATGGAAAGGTAGTAACACTTAAAGGTTACATTGTTCCTATAAAGGAAGGAGTTGAACATTCCTCTTTTTTGCTTTCGGTACTCCCAATTAATCAATGTTTTTATTGTGGGAAGAATGGCATACCAATGATGGTTGAGGTAAATACAAAAAAACCAGTTCGTTATACTGAAAACATAGTAAACGTAAAAGGCACATTGAAGCTTTACAATGTAAATGCTGCTTTTGCCTGTCCGGTTGTTTTACAACAAGCTTTAGTATCAGAATAAATTCAAGTTATAAATTAATGGAAAAAACAATAGAAATTACAAAGCTTTTAGAAAAATACAAATTGCAAAAAACTCCTTGTAGAAAGAGTATATTAAATTTATTTCTTAACACGGCCCATGCACTTTCTCACCAGGACATTGTAAATGGGTTAAAAACTGAATTTGATAGAGTAACCATTTACCGCACCTTTAACTCTTTTGAGGGAAAAGGAATGATTCATAAAGTTATTGATAGTGAAGGCACTGCAAAATATGCTTTATGTGCACATGATTGCACTTCCGAAATTCATAATGACAGTCATTTACACTTTAGTTGCTCGAAATGTCAAAAAACCATATGTATTGAAAATTGCAAAATACCTGAAATAAAAATTCCGGAAGGTTTTCAATTGCAAAAACTTAGTTTATTGGCCGAAGGCATATGTAAAAGCTGTAAAAAATAAAAAAATACAATATTGTATTGATTATTAGGATGATTAATTGTACCTTTGTTTCCTTTAAAATAATATTAACCAATAAAATCACACAAAAATGAAAAAGTTTTTAACATTATTTGCAGCTGCTGCTATGTTTTCTTTAGTAGCTTGCGGACCATCTGCAGAAGAAAAAGCAAAAGCAGAAGCTGAAGCACAAGCTGAAGTTGATGCTTTATTTCAGGAATTAGAAACTGAAATGGAAGAAGTTGTTGAAGAAGTTGCTGAAGAGCCAGCTGTTGAAGCAACTGAAGAAACAAAAGCTAATTAATTCTTTTTAATCAGTATTTTATAAAGGAAGCCCAAAAGGCTTCCTTTATTTTTTTATAGCATTTACTCTTAAAATCAGGGTTTGATTAGCTGAAGAATTCAACTAATAATTTAGCATTAAAGGTTTGACAAAAGAGAATTTATTGCTGTTTTTGTAAAAATTCACAAGCTGTTTTTTGAAACCCCAAAAAGGATATTATTTTGGCTGTTCAGCCAATACTCCTTTATTTGAGAGAACGGATAAAGCTTTTTGGAATGTATGGTCTAAATCATTAATAATAGGATAAAAGCCTTCGTTTTTCCATTGCTGCCTGGCAATATGTGCTTTTAATCTTGTCCGAATTAATTTTCCTGATTTTTTCAAACCTGTGAAATCAGTTTTAACTCCATTTTTTTCGGTAAAATCCAAAAACTCATTAAAAAGCTTTTCAGATATACTAAAGGTTTTGTTGAAGTGTTCAAAATTTCTGTACTGCTTCATTCTTTCCCTGTTAGAATCAACATATTCAAAAGCAAACTGACTCACCAGGCTTAGCTGAAATAATTCAGTTAAAAACAAAGAAGCCTCTGTTGTATCAAGAGGTATGAAATAATCAGGCATAATGCCACCACCCCCGTATACTATTCGTCCTGCGGAGGTGTAGTACTTTAGTGAGTCAGGGAAGTGAATACTATCTTTTTCCATTAATTCACCTCTTTCAAACCTGCCATAAGTTTCCTTATAATAATCTTGCTTTCCATTGCTATAGGTTTTCTGTATGCTTCTGCCGGTGGGAGTATAATATCTTGCAATAGTAAGTCGGATAGCGGACTTATCAGGCCATAAAACCTGTTCTTGAACTAATCCTTTTCCAAAGGTTCTTCTGCCAATGATAACTCCTTTGTCATTATCCTGAATTGCTCCTGCTAAAATTTCACTGGCAGATGCAGAATTTTCATCTACCAATATTGCCAATCCAGTGTTTTTGAAGTTCCCTTCTTTTGTAGCATAATAAGTGGTTCTTGGGCGCGCTTTCCCTTCGGTATAAACGATTAACTGTTCTTTTTCAAGAAATTCATCTGCCAGTTTTATTGCTGAATTTAAGTATCCACCACCATTTGCTCTCAAATCCATAATTAAATTTTCCATTCCCATACTCTTTAATTTTAGTGCATGATCTAAAAATTCCGAGTGTGTGTTTTTAGAAAATCTGCTGATTTTTACATACCCTGTGGTTTTGTTTACCATATAAGAAACTTCAACACTTTTAATTGGAATGGTTGCTCTTTTAACATTAAAATCGATGAGCTTTTCACTTGATCTTCTTAAAACACTTATGGTAACCATTGTTCCTTTCCTGCCTTTTAATTTGGAAACAATATCTTCATTTGCAATATTTATTCCGGCAATTGTTACTCCATCAACTTTAATAAAACGGTCTCCTGCAATAATTCCTGCAGCTTCGGAAGGCCCTCCGGCAATGGGAGTAATTACGGTAACGGTATCCTTTTGCACACTGAATTCTATACCAATACCTTCAAAGTTGCCCTCCAGAGGATCATTGTGTGCAGCTAATTCTTTTGGTGAAATGTAATTGGAGTGGGGGTCAAGACCTTCAAGTAAACTGTTAATTGCTTTTTCAACCAACTCCTCCTTACTCACTTCGTCCACATATTCTTGTTCAATAAAATTTATGAGTTCATTTAGTTTATTGAAATTTTTGGATGGCATAGCAAAAAGTTGCCTTCCTTCTGTAACATAATCCAATTTCAAACCAATCCAAATCCCTAGTATTACAAGCAATGCAAATATCAATGGCAAAAATGCCGGCAATCCCCTTTTCTCCATAATAAAATCTCAAACGTTTTTAATTCTGCAATATTTTGCTATTTCAACTCCAAATTTCTGAAGGAATACTAATCCCTCATCAATTTCTATTCCTTTATAAGCAGCATAGGAATTCAGATAAAAAACTTTTTTAATACCCATAGTAAAGATAATCCTGGCACAAGCAAGACAAGGAGAAAGTGTTACGTACAATGTTCCTCCCTCAAGTGAAACCTTGTTTTTTGCGGCATACAATATGGCATTTTCTTCCGCATGAAGGGCAAGTGAGCAACCTCCTCTTTCACTTCTTGGACATCCCACTCCAGGCCATACTTCATCGCAATTATGAGTTCCTGCAGGCGGACCATTATATCCTAGGGAAACTATACGTGTATCTTTAGTTATTACTGCCCCAACTTTCATTTTTACACAATGTGATCTTCGGGCAAGGTTTTCTGCCAGATCCATGTAAATGTCATCAAAACTTGGTTTTATATCTTTTTTTATGGAATGCATTTTAAATGTGTTAATTCACAAAGATCGAAAAACATTGCAACTCATGGCCAGTATTCACAAGAAAATAATAACCAATTGTTTGTTATTAACATCCATGTAAAGAATGAAAATTCATGCCTTAGCAAAAATTGTTCTGAAAAGAAAACAGTTTGTATATAACTTGCCTATAAACAGTAAATTCTCCTGTATTTAAATTGAATACTATTTATTTTCAATTAATTTGGCAATGTATTTACCAATAATGTCAAACTCAATGTTAACATAATCACCTGCTTTAAGCGTATGAAAGTTGGTGTGTTCAAAGGTATAAGGGATTATTGCAACTGAAAACAATCCTTTTTCTGAATTAACAACAGTTAAGCTTACCCCATTTACACATACAGAACCTTTGGTTACAGTAATATTTCCTTTTTCAGGATCATATTCAAAAAAGAACATCCAACTTCCGTTTTCTTCTTTTATTTGAGTACATCTGGCAGTTAAATCAACATGTCCTTGTACAATATGTCCATCAAGCCTATCATTTAGTTTAAGACACCTTTCCAGGTTAACAAAATCACCTTTTTTTAAATGCCCCAAATTTGTTTTTGATAAAGTCTCTTTTATAGCAGTAACTGTATACGTATCCTTGTGTATTTCAACAACAGTAAGACAAACGCCATTGTGGGCAATGCTTTGGTCGATCTCCAGTTCATTTGTGAATGGAGCATTAAAAGTTAAATGAAGATTTGACCCGGCTTGTTCTAAATTTGCAACTTTGGCTAATTGCTCAATAATTCCTGTAAACATTAATCTTGTGTTTGTGGGATGACATTGGCATTCCTGAAAAGATGAAAAAAGCCTTTTAATACACGGGGTTCAATGCCGCTTAACCTAATTTCGTTAACTGTGCAAATGTAATAATATACGCCCTCAGAACAAGGCTTATTGGTAGTAACGTTTACTCCGTTCCAGTTAATTCCTGGTTTATTGGTTTCAAACATCAACTGCCCCCAACGGTTCATGATTTTTAAATCGATTGATTCCACAAATCGATAAGGAAAGGGCTGAAAATAATCGTTTATATTATCACCGTCCGGGGAGAAAACATTCGGAAGTTCATACACAGGGCAATTGTCTACACAAATTGAATCGATATACTGGCTTTCATTGTTGTACTCATCTGTGGCAGTAATAAAATAACAACCAGCAATACTGTTTGACCTTTCATGAATAAATTCAACGGGAATATTTCCTTCTATTGTTTTTATTTTCTCAAAAGGTCCCTCTAAAAAGGGCTTAAAATAAACTGTATAGGAAACAGCGTCATTTAAACAATCTCCTTCAATTAATTTCCAATTCAATGTGTTTTTTATAAGATCACAATCACCAATAACTGTGTATGCGGGAGAACAAGGAGGTTCAGTGTCCTTGGGTTGTCCGCAATTTTCCTGAGATAAATTTATTAAGGGCTTATTTATGCCATCAATAGAATATTCACCCCTTGATTTGATATAATAACAATATGATCTATTGTTAATTAAACCAGTATCGATATAACTTGTTGCGGTAGTTGTGCCAATAGAATCAAAAGACAAAGAGCTTTCATTGTATTTAAATATATCATAGCTATAATTTAGCCAGGGAACATTAACTTGCCAACTTAAATTTAAGGCATTTCCTGTAGAAACTGGAGTAACCTCAAGCCAAACACTTGCAGCAGGATGAGTGTAGCCAATTTGGTAAAACCCATTAGGCGATAAATTCCTGTTTACAAGCTCCACTTTATAGTTATTTGGATTTGCAAAAGTGTTTACTTTTATGTCCGTATAAATGGTGTCATAAAAATTTGTGCTAAGGGCTGTGGAATCAATTAATTGATAGTTAGAACCAGACATCCCTTCTGATCGGTGAATCAAATAGCGGTAGGGTCCGGGATGTTGGATTGTATCAACTTCATCAGGAGCAGACCAGGCAGTATAAATACGACCATTTAATGCAGTTTGCTCCACACTAACATTAGTCATAATTGGAACATTCTTTTTGAGTTCCGAACAAACTTCTTCAGATGCATAACTTTCAGCACCATCAGGAAATACGGCTACTATCATATAGCAGTATTGCTGTCCATGAACAAGGTTAGGGTCAAGATAGGAGTTATTAGCATGACCCTGTACTGTTGCAACGAGTGAAAATCCGGTATAAAAAGGAACACCTAATTCGCAATGACTTGGAATAAACCCATAACTTCCTGTCCTCCTATATATTTTATAGCTTGTTACTTCACTACAAATACTCACATCCCAATTTACAAGAATGTTATTTCCTGAAGGCCCGGCAGAAGGGTTTTTTGGTGAGGGGCCAACTACTTTGATATTAAATGATTTATAATCGGATAAGCTCGGTACTCCATTATCAAAGGCCTTAACCAATACTGTATATGGAGCATTTCTGACATGGCTGCACTTTACCTGCCAGGTTAGGTTAGCAGAAACATTGCCTGTATTTGTAACCCCCTGTTGAAATTGGGCTGGGTTTTGAACTATAAAAGGTCCTCCAGTAGCCTCTAAGGTTACGGTATTTCCATCAGAATCAGTTGCTGAGATATTGTATTCCAAAAAAGTATTGGCATTAACACAAGTGTCTATTAAAGAAGAAATTACAGGTGGATTGTTATTGCATGGGCTAACATTTACCTGAAGATCCCTTACAACCGAACCGATTAACTTGACACTGTTGCCATTTTTCCTCCATTCCTTTATTATAAAAGCAAAGTTAAATTCACCGATTACACCAGGAACATTCCAGACAAGATCACCGGTAACTGCATTAATGGATACGTTTGGAGGAATATAATAACCTGTTACCACTACTCCCGCATCTTGCCTTACGTCTATTAATTCATAAGACAAACTGTCTCCATCGGGGTCAGTTGCCCCTGCATTATGAATAAAAAAACGATTCAAACAAGCATTGTCAACAGGAGGATTTAATAGCAGCGGGGAGTTGTTGTAGGATCCTGAACCGAAAGGGCTTATAATTAAAGTTGATTCTATGTAAAAAGCAAGGTTTACAGAACCAATCATATTAACAATTTCACTGTTCCTGTTTGGATCCAACATGGAAATAATGTATTGTCCGGGACCTGGATATACATGAGTGCCAATGTATTTGTTCATTTTTATGTCATTGCCAAGGAGAACTCCATTGCCATTGTCCCTTTGCAGAATATCTGTTAGTCCATCACCCCAGGCAATTTCCAGTTCCGTACGATCTGCAGCCGTAGAAGATTCTTTAGTATAAGTTGTTATGGTAACCTCGTAATTTAATCCTGAAATGTGTTTATAGGTAATTTCTCCGGCTCTATTATGCGTTGCAAAAGCCGAATAAACAGATAAGGTAAATAAGAAAAGAAAAGTTAAAACCTTTTTCATCACAATATTGTTGAAACATTAACTCTAATATACGAAAAATATTTGATTTTTTTTATTAATTTAATGATGAAGTACAAATTGATAAATAAAGAATCCCTTACACTTCTTTTTTAACTCATCCCCTTTAGTGATCCAAGCGATTTTTAACTAATTGACTTCCTTTTTGTTAATAATTAATTGTTTGTTGTTCCATTGTTTGTGGGATTAGCCTGTTTTTATATTGTTGATCACGTAATTGAGGCTCAAATCCAGCCTCCCTTATGGCCTGTTGAATTGCATTGGAGGTAAAACGATGAGGTGCACCAGCTGCTGAAACTACATTTTCCTCAATCATAATTGATCCGAAATCGTTTGCTCCAGCATGTAAACAAGCCTGAGCAACTTTTTTACCTACAGTTAGCCAGGAAGCCTGAATATTTATAATGTTTGGAAGCATTATCCTGCTTATTGCCACAGTACGAATATATTCATCTGCAGTTACATTGTTTGTAACACCTTTTACTCTTTTTAATAGTGTTCCGTCATCCATAAAAGGCCAGGGGATAAAAGCCAGAAAACCATTTGCCCCCTCAGGCTTTTCACTCTGAACCTGCCTTAGCCATACAAGGTGCTCAAACCTCTCCTCAAGGGTTTCCACATGGCCAAACATCATTGTGGCTGAGGTTGTGATATTTAGTTGATGGGCAGCCCGCATTACATCCAGCCATTCTCTTCCCGTACATTTTCCTTTAGAGATTAATCTTCTTACCCGGTCATTTAAAATTTCGGCACCTGCACCTGGCAATGAATCTAAACCAGCCTGCTTTAGCGCAGATAATACTTCAGTATGAGATTTTCCTTCCAATTTGCTAATGTGTGCAATTTCGGGAGGCCCAAGGGCATGTAGTTTTAGGGTTGGGTAGAGCCGTTTTAATTCACTAAAAGTATCGGTATAAAATTTCAATCCGAGTTCCGGATGGTGCCCTCCTTGTAGCAATAATTGCTCCCCTCCTAACCTAAAAGTTTCTTCTATTTTTGGTATATATTGTTCAATTGTTGTGGTATATGCCTCTTTATGCCCTGGTATTCTGAAAAAGTTACAAAATTTGCAATTTGCAATGCACACATTTGTAGTATTTACATTTCTGTCAATGATCCAGGTTACTTTGTTTTCGGGTTTTTGAATTTTTCTTAATTCATTTGCCACATAAATTAATTCAGTAAGGGGAGCAGTGGTAAATAAAAATCGTCCTTGTTCTGCTGTAAGGAACTCAAAATCAAGGGCTTTTTGGAAAAGTTTTGCTGCATTCATAAAAATCGGACTATGTTCAATAAACAGGCGTGATTCAAATGGAATAAGTGTTTCTATTTCATTAACTTTGCCGCTTTCAAATATATGAATTAAATGAATACCACAATTAAAAAAACGATAAAGGACGAGGTTAAAAACTATACTGTTTTTATATGTTCTGCAGCTACTAAACCAGAAGATTTGGGTTTAAATGAAACCGAAATTACAGCGTTAAAAAAAGAAATGGCTAAGGATAAAAAACTCCTTCCTCTTAGTATTGAAAATATTAAAACCTTTGTTTATTTTATTCCCGAGAACAAGGATGTTTTTAAAACCTTAGAAGCCTGTAGGGTACAAGGAAATTCCTTGCTAAAAATATTGAATGAGGAGAAAACCAGCGAAGTAACTCTAATCGATTTTTCCGGGTTTCCAGAAGAGGTAATTGCCTTTGCAGAGGGAATAGTTTTGGGTAATTATCAATTCCTGAAATATTTTTCTGACTCTAAAAAGAGAAAAAACAGCCTGAATAAAATTTTAGTTTTTGGTGAAATGATCACCGATGAAAAAATTAGGGAGCTACAGAATTGTACTGATGCCGTATGTTTTGCAAGAGATTTGGTAAATGAGCCTGTATGTTTTTTAACAGCCGAGAAATTTTCGGAAGAAATCAAAAAAGCAGGTAAGGCAACTGGATTTAAAGTGGAAGTTTTTAATCATACCAAGATAAAAGCATTGAGAATGGGCGGATTACTAGCGGTTAATAAAGGCAGTATTGATCCTCCTACTTTTACAATTATGGAATACAAGCCAGCAAATGCAAAAAACAAAAAGCCTTATGTTTTAGTAGGAAAAGGTGTTGTTTATGATACTGGGGGTGTAAATATTAAAGTTCAGGGAATGGAATTGATGAAGTGCGACATGGGAGGTGCTGCTGCAGTAGTTGGAGCCATCACAGCCATTGCGTCAGAAAAAATACCTATTCATGTAATAGCCCTTGTGCCAGCAACAGATAACCGGCCAGGTGGTAATGCATATGTTCCGGGAGATATAATTACTATGTTTGACGGTTCAACAGTAGAGGTTTTAAACACAGATGCTGAGGGAAGAATGATTCTTGCTGATGCCTTGAGTTATGCAAAAAAGTTTAAGCCGGAATTGGTTATTGATGTGGCAACACTAACAGGGGCTGCATTAAGAGCAATTGGTATGCATGGGATGGTGGCAATGGGAAATACTCATGAAACCATGGATCAATTAAAAGAAAGTGGAGAAAAAGTATACGAAAGATTGGTTGAATTTCCATTGTGGGATGAATATGCCGATGATATTAAATCAGCAATTGCAGATATCAAAAACCTTGGAAACTCAGGATATGCAGGAGCCAGTTCGGCAGGTAAATTTCTTGAGCATTTTACAGATTATCCATGGATGCATTTGGACATTGCCGGTCCTGCATTTTTTCCAAAAGATGATCATTACAGGGTTTCAGGAGGTACGGGTTATGGAGTTAGGCTTCTTTATGATTTCTTGAAAAAACAGGTTACAGAAGAGGAAAAGTAAGCTTATCAATAAGTGCAAAATTAGTTGTGTTTTGTAAAACAGTATTGGTGCAAAAATCAATAACATTAAAAAAAAACCATGTCAGACATTAAACTTAAGGTTGGGATTACAGTCGGGGATATTAACGGTATAGGAATAGAAGTAATAATAAAAACTTTTATGGATCCCCGTATGTTGCAGGTTTGTAATCCAATTATTTATGGTTCTGCCAAAGTAATTGCCGAACATAAAAAAATGTTAGGAGCAACGGATTTCAATTATTCCATTATTAATAATCCCGAACAAGCTAATGGCAAACAAGTTCAGGTAATTAATTGCTGGGAAGAGGATGTTTTTTTAGAGATCGGTAAATCCACTGCAACAGGTGGAAAATATGCCTTGCTTTCTCTTGAAGCTGCAACTTCCGACATTAAAAATGGAAAAATTGATTTACTTGTTACTGCCCCAATTGATAAAAACAATATTCAGTCCGATCAATTTAAATTTCCTGGTCATACTGAATATTTGGCTCAACAATTTGAAGCAAAAGATTGTTTAATGCTTCTAGTAAGTGATAATTTAAGGGTAGGAGTTGTAACAGGGCATATTGCCCTAAGCAAAATCTCTTCCCTATTAAGTTCTGAACTAATATTAAAGAAATTAAAAATCCTTTCTAAAAGTTTACAGGAAGATTTTGGGATCAGAAAACCCCAGATTGCAGTTTTGGGTTTGAATCCGCATGCAGGGGATAACGGGCTTTTAGGCAATGAGGAGGAAAGAATTATTATACCTGCACTTAGAAAGGCTAAGGAAAACAGTATAATGGCAATTGGCCCATATTCTGCTGATGGTTTTTTTGGCTCTGGGAATTTTAAAAAATTTGATGCAGTTCTTGCCATGTATCATGATCAGGGATTAATACCTTTTAAAACCATATCCTTTGGCAGCGGAGTAAACTTTACTGCCGGACTGCCTATTATCCGCACATCTCCTGACCATGGCACTGGTTTCGATATTGCAGGAAAAAACCAGGCTTCAGAGGATTCCTTCCGTAATGCTATTTATGCGGCTTGTGATATTTATGAGAGAAAGAAAAACTATAAAGAAGTTTATATTAACCCCCTTAAAATATCTCATTTAAAAAAAGAAAATTAATTTGCTTTGAATTCTTGGATGAATTTTTCCGCTGGAAAACCTTTTTTTAATTGCAGTCATAAACGTTTTTTGTTTTCCGGTTTTTAAATAAATAAATCTATATCTATATTTACTTAAAAGTCTATAAATAGTGGTTTTTATAGACTTTCCTTTTTACTTCTTTTTTTATTGAAAAGGAATTTAAAAAATGCAAGGAATGCTAATTGTATTATTTACTGAATAAACTAGAATTAGTTGTAATGGAAAATGGTTTTTTATAATAACGCCAATATTTATTAGATGAGAAAATTAATAATGCTGTTTTATTTGTTTGTTCTTGCTAACACAATTTTGATTCCCGCTTGTTTTGCCCAGGAAAATTCCAAAATGAAAGCAGCCTTCATTTATAATTTCCCTAAATATATAAATTGGCCCAATGAGGAAAATTTTAAAGAATTTAGTATAGGTATTCTTGGCAAAAAAAACATAAAACTTCAGTTAGAATTAGAGCGTATTTCTGCCTCAAGATTAATTAATAATCTTCCAATTAAAATAAAAGTATTCAACAGCATTGAAGAGATTATTCCAACCCAAATGTTATATGCAAATGGGGCAGATGGATTTGACCAGGAAAAAATCTTTAATAAAATAACAGGAAAAGAAATATTATTGGTTGCAGAAAATCTGGAGGATTTTAATTTATCGATGATAAATTTTATTGAACAAAATGGCAAGCAGGTAATTTCAATCAATCAAAAATCAGTTGAAGGAGAAAACATTAAGATTAGCCCTAAATTAATTTCACTTTCCATATTAAATGAAAAGGAATGGAATGATGTTTATTCCAAATTCAACGATTTGCTAAAAACAGATAAGAAAAAAATAGAAGTCACAAAAAAGGACATTGAAAATGCAGTGTTAACAAATGAGATACAGAAAAAAGAGAATGAAGAATTGTTAAAAAATGTTCAAGCAAAAATACAGGCACTTGTAAAGCAAGAATCGGAAATAGGAAAACAGTCAAAAAATCTTACTTTACAAGAGTTGGAAATTGAGAATCAGTCACAAAAACTCGTACAACAAGAATTAGAAATTCAAAAACAGACAGAAAAAATAGAATCGCAACTTATATATGTTAATCAACAAAAAGAAGACATACTTAAACAAAATATTGAAATAGAGGATCAAAAAAACACATTAAAAATTCAATTATCCCAAATAGAGGCTCAAAAAGTTATGCTTTATCAGTTTGTAGGAGTATTGGTGCTTTTTTTATTGTTGGTGTTTTTTATATACAGAAGTTACAGACAAAAGAAAAAAGCAAATTCTGATATACTTGAACAAAAATTATTGGTGGATGAAAAGAATAAAATTGTTGAAGAAAAGAACAAAGAAATAACAGACAGCATTAATTATGCAAAGCGAATACAACAGGCAAAATTACCCAAGCGTGATGAAATATATTCTTCCTTTCCACAAAGTTTTATTCTCTTTAAACCAAAGGACATTGTAAGTGGGGATTTTTATTTTTATCACAAAAACGAAAATTCGGCTATTATTGCTGCCGTTGATTGTACCGGCCATGGTGTTCCCGGAGCATTTATGAGTATAATTGGTTCGGAAAAATTAGATGATGCTGTTTCATCAACTACGGACACTTCAGAAATATTAAAACTTCTAAATAAAGGAATCAAAACATCCTTAAGGCAATCAGAGAATATAGAATCAACCCGTGATGGAATGGATATTGCCTTATGCTGCATGGAACTACCAACGGCTGAAGGAAAAGTAGGATTAAAATTTGCCGGGGCAAACCGTCCAATTTGGATTGTTCGCAAAGAGAAAAATGAAATTGAAGAAATAAGAGCAACTAAAAAAGCCATTGGTGGCTTTACCGATTACAACCAGAATTTTAATACGCATGAATTGCAGTTAGAAGGTGGCGATACTTTTTACATTTTTTCGGATGGTTACGCAGACACTTTTGGGGGAAAAAAAGATAAAAAGCTAACTACAAGAAAATTTAAACACATGCTGCTTGAAATACAACATAAAACTATGTATGAACAAGAACAACATCTAAATAATTTTATTGAAAACTGGAAAGGGGAAACTGAGCAAATTGACGATATTTTAGTTATCGGTGTGAGGGTTTAATTGTTTTTTGCCAATTGAATGCTATTTGTATTTATAAAAACACAAGAAAGAGCTATTGATTATTCCTGGTAATTTGTCTTGCAGGGAACCAGGCGGCAAATGCCCCAATAACTAATACAGTTAGAAACACAGCAACAAAATCCTCTATTTTCATTGATATGGGATAAGCCTCCATTACAAATGTTCCTTCAAGCTTTATAAGTTCGAAGTTAATTTGCAGAATGCACAGCAGAAAACCTGTTAACAAACCAATTACTGCTCCAATCATAGAAATAAGTATACCTTCAATAAAAAATATTTTACGAATTTCACTTATGCCCGCTCCCATATTAGATAATATGCCAATATCCTTTTTCTTATCAATAATGAGCATGGTAATGGATCCTATAACATTAAAGGTAGCAATAATCAAAATAAATGTTAGTATGAGGTAAATAGCCCATTTCTCTGATTTCATAATACGATAAAGCATATCGTGTTGCTGGAAACGATCTTTAACATAAAATTCATTTCCTAATATTTCCTGTATTTGCTTTTGTACCTGGCTTACTTTATATCCTTTTGCAATACCAATTTCAACCCCTGTTATCCTGTTTTTATAATCCAATAATTCACTTGCCATTTTAATGGGAACAATGATGTATTTTGTGTCAAAATCATGTTGAATTGAAAAAACACCGGCAGGATAAACAACACCAGTTTTAAAAGCCTTGTCAGGGGTTAATCCAATTTCCTTTGTTCTGCGAGGCACGTATATTTGAACAGGGTTTACAATGCTTAACAAGTTTATGCCAAGTTGAACAGCAACACCCTGGCCTAAAACTGCATAATCTGTTCCCTTTTTTTCAAGTAGAAATTCACCATCAATTAACATTGTATCAAGCCTACTCATGGAAACAAAATTTTCTCCAACTCCCTTTATTTTGGCAATATATTGCTTTTCCTTGTATTTAAGCAGGGCATTTTCTTCAATTACTTCAGTATAAAAAGCAACTCCGGGAAGAGCTTTTATTTTTTTCATTGCGTTGTTATCCCTGTTAAAGGTTTTTCCTTCAACTGCAGTGATTTTAATATCAGGATCAAAAGCGTTAAAAAGGGAAACAACAAGATTTTCTATACCATTGAATGCAGACAACACCACAATAAGGGCCATTGTGCCAACAGCAACACCAGTAATCGCAATTTTTGTAATAATATTAATTACATTTTGCGATTTCTTACTTATTAGGTAACGTTTTGCTATGAAAAAGGGAAAATTCAATTCTTGTTTAAATTGATTCAGTAAATGTTTTTTGTAATTCAGTTGTTTTCTGACAACTATTTTAATAAAGATTGTGTTTTATAAGCAATTAAATTATTTCCAAGCCCTTACAATAAGACCTGTCCCCGTTTTATGGATCATATTTGTGTCCATATAATTAAGCAGATAGGCAACAGGAAAGGTTACAAAGTAATAAAAAGGCAGAACGATAAAAAACAATTTAGAAATTCCAAGCATTTGAATAGGATATTTCATTGAAAGCTTCCAGGAAATTTTCCCTGGATTTCCGTAAGAATATCTTGCCGAAACTCTTGTGAATCCTACGCTTTTTAGTTTTTGTTCTATCTCGCCAATATTATAACCGTCTCTAACATGTTCTTCTATAAAAGAGGATTCTCCATCCTCTGAAACGTCTGAGCCACCTTGATCTGATGGAGTGGAAATTAACAGCATACCCCCTTCTTTTAAAGAGGCATGAAAATTTTTAAAAACCAATACATCTTCCAGTATATGTTCCATTACATCCACGGATAAAATAAGATCAAAAGAACCAGGTTTTTGAAATGTAGTCAGGTCTTCAATTTTAAATAAAACATTATCCTTTTTAATGGTTCGGAAAAATGTATTGCAATCGCATACTTGCTCTTCCTTTACATCAACCGCAAGTATGTTCCATTTTGGATTAATTTCAGATAAAAAGTAGGAATACTGTCCAAATCCAGCACCGGCATCAAGAATGGTAGCATTGTCTGGAATTTTTAAAGCCCATCTTTTTATTTCCTTTTGAATGTGCCATGAGCGTAGTAGCAATAAGCCCAGAAGCTTGTAAAAAACTATTCTTAAATTCGAGGAACGGTTAAAAACATTTCCCAAAACTCGTTTAATTGGATCGTAATGCATTTTTTATTTTTTCAGTAAGTTATCAATTTTTTCAGCATAGTCAAGAGAATCATCAATGTGAAAATCAAGATTTGGAACTATACGTAATTGTTGTTTTATTCTTTCCCCAAGTTTTGTACGTATTTCTTTGGTCTGTTTTTTTACATTTTTCATCACAAGATCTCTGTCTTTAACAACAAAAATGCTTAAATAAGTTTTTGCAACAGATAAATCAGGGCTAATTCTCACCCCGGTAACAGTAATAAATGCGCCACCAAACATGGTATTGCTTTCACGCTGGAAAATTTCGCCCAACTCTTTTTGCAGTAATCGTGCAACTTTTTTTTGTCTTGTAGTTTCCATCTCTTCTCTTACAATATTATTTGCTGTAAATATAACGTTCTTTCTTTTTCACTCCACTTTTCATCAAATGTGATCAAATTGGCCGAATCCTTAAAAACAGGAGGTTTTGATTTAGCTGTAATTCTGATAAAATGATGGTTAAAAACCCCAAGGGAAATATGCATAGGCTTTATATCCCCCTTTTCAAGGCTTCTTTTTTTACTACGCATAAACAGATCAAAATCTCCAGCCTGTATCTTTTCATCCCATAAACCGAGCAATTCGATGGCCTTACGTGACATTACCACAGTATTTCCAACAAATCCCTCAATCACATCCCTGCCAAATTTCTTTTGCCTTTGATCTGAAAACTTTTCCCAATTGCCATACATTAACCGATGCATAATGGAAAAAGAAAGCTCATTACGAGCTATAACGCCAATTCCATATTTGATCTTATGCCAGCGCTTTCTGAATTTTTTTGTCGTCACAGGATTTTCAGCCTGTTCAATACCACAACAGGTTATTATATCCAATTGGTGGTGTTTCATGGTATCCAGTAAATTCAAATCCCAATTAGGAGCAACAATAATATCATTGTTCAAAAAGGCAAGAATTTCACCTCTGGCAATATTAATTCCTTGGTTTTGACAATAAGGATAAGAATAATTTCCGTCATTTTCAATAACAACTGCACCTACACTTTTAAAAAACTCCCTGCTGCCATCATTGGAATTATTATCAATGATAATAAGCTCAAAAGGGCCATGTGTGTAGTTGACAAGGTTTTTATAAAAAAGCCTGTTGAGTCCAATTTGATTGTATATGGCGGTAATAATGCTGATCATAACGGACATCAAATGTACATACTTTATTTTTATTCAATACCAGTTGCAGGTATATTGTAACACGCATTACAAAATATAAAACTTAAATTTTTAAAAAAAAAAGCATATTTATTCTGTTTTTTCTTTCCAACGCTTGTATCAAATGCTAAAATAGGAGTTTTAATAAAAAGCAAGTTTTAAGGAATCTTAGTTTTAATAACAGAAGAAAGCGTAAAAAAATATAACTTGCAACGATTTTATCCAACAATGAAGACCTATTTCAGAATACTGTCATATGCAAGGCCTTTAAATAGGTTTGTTCCGGCCTATGCCATCCTGGCTATTTTTGCTGTTGTATTTGGATTGATAAATTTCACCTTGTTGATTCCTCTGCTCAATGTGCTTTTTGATACAGCACCAGTAAATATTGAATTAGTAAAACCAGAATTTCACTTCAATATTCTTTATTTCAGGGATCTTTTTAATTACTATTTTGGAAAAATACTTCTAGATCATGGAAGAGTAGGGGCTCTGCAGTTTGTTTGTGTAGTATTGGTTTTTTCTGTTTTTGCGGCAAATGTATTTAAATATACCTCTCAAAGGGTTATGAGTTCCATGCGCACTACCACTGTATATAATATTCGTAGAAATTTGTTTGACAAGATTACTGATTTGCATTTGGGATATTTCAATAAACATCAAAAAGGCCAGTTGATTTCCAGGCTTACTAATGATGTAAATGAAATTGAAAATTCAGTGGTTAGTTCCGTACAGGTGGTTTTTAAAGAACCCCTTATGATTATAGGGTACCTTGTGCTCTTGTTTATTATGTCGGTAGAGTTGACCATATTTACCTTAATGGTTTTGCCTTTATCCGGGTTTTTTATTTCAGTTATATTAAAAAAACTTAAGCGGGAATCAAGACAAATTCAGGAATTGCTTGGAACTATTTTAAGTGTTATTGAAGAAACAATTTCAGGAGTCAGGATTATTAAAGCATTTAATGCCCAACCCTTTGTTCGAAAACAATTTAAAAAGCAAAATATCAAGCACAGAACAGTACTTAAATCCATGTGGAATAAAAGGGAACTTGCTTCACCTGTTTCGGAATTTGCGGGGGTTCTTGTAGTTGCCCTTGTGTTGCTTTATGGGGGAACCTTAGTTTTGGAGAACAATTCCGAACTTTCTGCAAGTGAATTTATTACCTATATTATTCTTTATTCTCAAATCCTTGTTCCTGCAAAAAGCATATCCACCGCAATAAGCAATATACAAAGAGGGATAGCTTCTGGAGAAAGGATTTTTGAAATAATGGATACGGATATTTCTATAAAAGATCATCCCAGGGCTAAGTCTTTTGAAAAGTTCAACAATAAAATTGAGTATAAAAATGTCACTTTTGGCTATGAAAGTGAAATGGTATTAAAAGATATAAGTTTTACGATTCCAGAAGGAAAAATTACTGCTCTTGTAGGTTCATCCGGATCAGGGAAATCAACTATTGCAGATTTATTGCCGCGCTTTTATGATTCTAAATCAGGTGAAATATTAATGGATGGCATTCCAGTTCAGGAAATAAAGCTTAAGGATTTAAGAAAGCAATTGGGAATAGTAACACAGGAATCGATTTTATTCAATGATACGGTTTTTAACAATATTGCTTTTGGAGTGGAATCTGCAAGCGAGGATGCTGTGATTAAAGCGGCCAAAATTGCAAATGCACATGAATTTATTATTGCCATGCCCGAGGGTTATCAAACCAATATTGGGGATCGAGGCAGCAAGTTATCAGGAGGGCAAAGGCAGCGAATGAGTATTGCAAGGGCAATATTTAAAAATCCACCTATCCTGATTCTTGATGAGGCCACCTCTGCATTAGATACCGAATCAGAACGTTTGGTTCAGGAGGCTTTACAAAACCTGATGAAAAACCGCACTACACTTGTGATTGCACATCGCCTTTCCACAATTCAACATGCAAATGAAATATTGGTGATTGATAAGGGGGAAATTGTTGAAAGAGGCACCCATGATCATTTATTAGAGAAAAAGGGAATTTATAAAAAACTATACGATTTGCAGAGTTTCATTTAAGAAAAACCCCTATTGTATTTTTTCCTTAAAAAAAGGCTAAAAAATAAAAAAACCACCGCTATTCATATTTGGGCCATATAAGGCAAAGAACCTTCAAGAATTTTTAATAAGCAATGAAGATAAAGAATTTTTTTAGTTGAATTTTTAGGCAAACAAGGCTTTTAATTCATTTGCATCCTGAGGTTTCATTTTCCCAGCCAATATAAGGCTAAGCTGCTTTCTTCTTAATGCGCTTTCATATCTTGCTTTTTCTTCCTCAGTTTCAGGAATTAGATCAGGCACCGAAATAGGATTTCCTAACTGGTCAACGGCAACAAAGGTGTAGATAGCTTCATTGCATTTTGTTTTTAATCCTGTAGAATGATTCTCAACATACACATCAATAAAAACCTCCATTGAAGTGCTGTAAGCCCTTGAAACTTTAGCTTCCAAAGTTACAATATCAGCAAGCCTGATTGGGAAATTAAAGGAAACATTATTTACTGCTGCTGTAACAACTACTCTTTTACAATGCCTGTGAGCAGAAATGGCAGCGGTAATATCCATTAAATGTAAAAGACGCCCTCCCATTAAATTGCCAATTGTGTTGGTATCATTTGGAAGTACAATTTCAGTGGATATTGTATGGGATTCTTTTGCGGTTTTTGACTTAGCCATTGGTTTATTTTTAAAAAACAAAGATATTAATAGTTCCCGGTTCTCTTAAATATGTTTCTATTTCTTAATTTTGGCCCTTATTTATTCCTATGCTTTATTTAAAGGCCTTACATATTATTTTTATTGTTACCTGGTTTGCAGGCCTGTTTTATATTGTCAGGTTATTCATCTACCATACTGAGGCGCAAGAAAAACCGGAACCTGAAAAATCAATATTGCAAAAACAGTTTAAATTAATGGAAAAAAGACTCTGGTTTGGCATTACCTGGCCATCTATGATTTTAACCTGGATTTTTGGTTTGTGGCTAGCTTTTACAATGTACGGATTCAATGTTTTTAATTTTCCTGCCTGGTTAACCATCAAACTTGGTTTTGTTTTAGGACTCACCATTTACCACTTAACTTGCGGAATTGTTTTTAACAGACTTAAAAACGACAAAATTAAATTAAGTTCGTCTGCATTAAGAATATGGAATGAAGTTGCTACTTTATTTCTGGTGGCAATTGTATTTTTAGTGGTATTAAAAAGCTTTTTTGATTTGTTTTGGGGATTGGCTGGATTTATTGTTTTTTCACTCTTGCTTTTCCTTGCAATTGCAATGTATAAAAAGAATAGAATAAAAAATCAATAGTTATCTCAGTTAAACCAGATTAAAACAAGTCATTCTAAAAAATAAAAATCACCTGGAATAATGCCGGCATTAAAGGAATTAATTAAATTACCTTCTTTGCTGTACCTCATTATTTTCCCCTTTTGAACATAATCAATTGCATCAGCAATATATATTATTCCTGTTTTTGGTTCAACTCCCAATCCATAAAAATTTAAATTGTTTTGGACAATGAAAGGCTGCGTGTCCAGCTCAATATTATTGATGCTTGCCCTACAAATACCATTGTTTAAGAAATACAGCATATCCCCCTCGCTGTTTATTCTTAATTTAAAGGGATTTTGATTTGCATTGGGAAAATGGACAGAATATTCAACGAGATTTGTTTCAGGATTTACTCTATGAATGCTTCCCGGTATGCCCCCGGTGTTCTCTCCACTGCAAAGTATCCATAGTTTTCCGTTTTTATCTTTTCGTATAG
Source organism: Bacteroidota bacterium (assembly GCA_013696965.1). Taxonomy (NCBI): domain Bacteria; kingdom Pseudomonadati; phylum Bacteroidota; species Bacteroidota bacterium. Next base: position 89,808 of record JACCXN010000094.1, read on the forward strand.
AGTTTGAAGCATAACCAGTTTTAATGCTATCAGTTAAAAGGTCTGTTATTGGGTTAAAAACATAGAGGTATTCACTTTTTAAATTAGTCACGAAAACCTTTCCACTTGAAAAAATCAACTCTTCTGTAAAACCTCTGCATGGAATTGTTTTAATTACCGTATTGTTGGTTAAATCAAGCACCGAAATTACATTAGAAGCATAATCTGTGACATAAGCCTTGGTTTCGCTTACAGCCTTAATATATCTTGGAGAAGTTAAGCCATTTATACTTGCAAGTGATTTAAAATCAGAAAGATTTACTACCTCAATTTTACCAGAATTATTTACTACCAAATAAGCCTTGCTGCCAATTATTTCCATGGATTGAAATACATCCCCAAGGGGACGGTCATTGGCTGTTTTAAAAACATTAGTTGAATATGAACTATCGGCATTGTTGTAAAAATCAATTGAAGCATTGCCCCACTGGTAATTGCCTTCATTAAGAATGAAAACACCTCCTTGTGGAGTAATTTGAATTGGTTTTTCAGGATCAGGCTTAATAGGCTTGTCCTTTTTACAGGATAAACAAACAAGAATAATAACCAATGTAAATAATCTGTACATCATTTTAAAAGTATAACTTTTTGATTTTCCATGTTTTTTTCACCCCTAAAATTCAGGATATAAAGACCATTTTGTAATGCTTCAATATTTACCGAAATACTATAATCGCCAATTTCTTTATATGCATCTTCAAAAATACGAACCTCAATGTTATCAGTTCTCCTAAGACTTATTTTTATATTCCCTGGTTCTTTTATGCTATATTTTATTGTTATATTATCTTTTACGGGATTGGGAAAAGAATTTATACTAAAAAGACTGTTTTTTTGCTTTTTAACACTTGTTCCCGGCACTTGATTAATAACTCCCACTGCATCTAAATCAAAACCACCTTGGGGAAATGGAGTTGGAAAAGGATCATTAATTTTATTGTTCTGTGCATCCCTAGTGGCATATTGATCGTTTAAAGAACCTACTACATCAATAATTTTAACATGGGTGATATGGTTTACATCAAGACCGGGGATATTTGTCATCTCCTCCAAATCAAAGGGTGTTCCATAAAAAAGCTTGTATTTTCCCGCCAGGTTGTTAAGTTTGCTAGCTTCTGATAAATCAAATGTGCCTAATTGAGTGTTAGTGTCGGTAAGGCAAGTAGCAGGGAAACGGAAAAAAGTTTGTCCATTGGAACTTACTTCCACAAATGCCAGTTCCAAAAAGGAACCATCAAATGAATTTTCAAAAACTGCAAAATCATAACCGGGGCCATTGATAATAGGCCCTTCAAAAGTAAGTACAGCCGTTCCCCCATCCCCAAGACTAACAGTTCCACTTGTTCCTGATTTTCCAATTGCCATCTGAGCTTCTCCCGCTGATGCATATCCTATTGAAGCATTGGAAATATCTTGTAATCCTCTTGTTACCTGGCAAGCTATTGCCCAATTAATAAAGATGATGCTATCCTTATGAATTGCTGCTGATCCTGGTTGCCCAGCCCCAGGAGAAAACTGCGCAAAAACGCCAGGTAAAAAAAGACAAAAGCCAGGCAAAAAAGCAAATATTATTTTTTTCATACATTTGATCATAAAATCAATAAAACCTGGAATTCTGTAAGGTTTTATTCACTGCAATTAATTTTTAATAAAAATAGTTCGTTCAATAAAATGATCAGAATTAGATACCTCAATAATGTAAGCTCCTGAAGGGTATCCCGAAACATTAATTTTATATTTATCGGTGTTTTCAATGTTCTCTTTAAAAAGTTCTCTTCCTGCAAGATCCCTTATGCTGATAAAGGTATAATTTGAGCTTGTAAATGAAACATTTAATTGATCACCTGCAGGATTTGGGTAAAAGGCAAACAGATTTTTTTTGAAGTGGTTTTCTACCAATAGAGGCGAATCCATTGTAGTGAAATCATCTACGCAAAAATATCCTGGAGTATTCATTCCCCAATCTCCATTGTCAGAAGAGGAAAGATGAAAGATAAGGCTGTCTAAATTGCCTAATGATTCCAAATTAACCCACTCCCAGGTGGTAACTATATAATTTTGCGATGCATTGGAAAAACGATAATCTGCAAGATAAAAATCAACGGTGTCATTGATGGGAGCATTGTTGTAAAAACCAGTTATGCTTAATTTGTACCAATCTTTGCCTTGAGTGCCATCAATATCGCCATTTGCTCCATAAATTGAACCGAATTGCTTACCTATGGCATCTCCTTGAAGCATACTGATAGCCGCATAGGTTGAATTTGTAACGTACATTCCATTTACAATTCCTCCTTTTGCAGCATTTTTCAGATGGATAACAGCGGCATCCATACCAATAGCATAATTAGCAGAATTGTAGTATCCGCTTGCAGTTCTGGCGCTGTATAAATTTGTAAATCCTGCCGTTGTGCTGTCCTTCATGTTGGAATATGCAAAGCCTTCACTCCAATAACCTCCCCAGGTTAAATCAAAAGTATTGGTAAAAAAGGCATTTCCGCTATTAAATCCCTGCGATAAATCGCTTCCTTCCCAATAAGAATCTGCATTAAGCGAAAGGTTTTCATAATCCGAAACTGTTTGTGCATTGGAATACACAGTAATTGACATTAAGATTTTAAACAGAATTAATTGAGTTGCTCTTGTTTTCATAAAATTTAAGTTAATTGAATTTAATTGTTAACCCGGCTTGATAATTCCTTCCGGGCATAGGTCTCCAGGCCATTACCTGGTAATTGGAATTAAAAAGATTGTTTGCACGAATAAAAAGTTCCGCCTTGTATTTATTGATTTCCATAATTCTTTTTAAAAAAAGTCCGGAAAGGTAAAAAGGAGGTAGGAATTCTGAATTATCGGAAGTTGTATATCTATAACCAGTATAGGCTTGACTAAAATTAAAATGCCATTTTTTATGAGAAATGGCAAAAATTCCTGTCCCACTATAAAGTGGAATATATATCAATTGCTTTCCAAGTGAGGCATCATTGGCATTTTTGGCCCTTTCATTTGTTGAAATAGTGTAATTTCCAAGGACGGATACTTCAATATTCCAATTTCCACCTTTGTATTTGACTTTGGCGCTCGTTTCTGTACCACGACTCCATACTTCCATAATATTTTGTGGGACCCAATAATTTTCCTGGGGCAACCATATTATCCAGTTTTTAATGTTTCTGTTAAATAGCGTAAACTCGGCATTGCCAACATATTTATCTCCATCTTTATTAAATACAATTCCCGCTTCCTGATTCCATCCTGTTTCAGGTAAAAGGGAAGGATTTCCTCCCGGATACCAATATAAATCATTCAAAGTAGGAATTCTATAGCTTCTGGAAAAATTGGCTTTTATTTTTACATTTTGCCACAAATTGCTTTCAACTCCTGCAGCTGGGATAAAAGGAAAAAATTTATTTTCCGATACCTCCTGCCTTGCACTAAACAAAACATTCCATTTTTGTTTTTTATTCCAATGTTTAAGAGATGCAAAAAGGGCTGTTCTGTTTCTATCAGGATTAAATTGATATCCATCAGAAAAGGCTTTGTTGTAAGTATTATTCACTCCCACATTAAGCAATTGCCTATCCCTTAGTATTAAATTAACTTCAGCTTCGGATATAAGGCTTATTACTTTAGTTTCAGAAAATAGTGCAGTTGCCTGATCACTATATTCAATAGTTTCATTAAACCATGCAGAACGGATAAAATAGGAAGCCAACTTATTTTTTTTGGACCATTCCGAACTAGCCCTGATTGAATTGTCCAGCTGGCTGGAAAGGGAAAGCTGCTGTGACATAACTGGGGGAATATTTCTGTTGGTTTGCTGATACCAAAACCTAAAGTTAATGTGTTGATTTCGTGAAAGTTTAATGTAATTTTCCTGAAGAAATCCTTTTTGTACAAGTTCCGAATTGCTTTGTTTTTGTATAGGACTTCCTTCAAGGGTTGAATTAACGAAACTAAAATCATTCAATGCTGAACGATATTGAAGGCGTGCCGTAGTGGTATATTTTTCACTGGTTTTTACGGTAAAATTTATTTGCTGCTGCCTTTCTCCAAAACTTCCTGCAACTGAAGTTGAGCTTAGTGCAAATCCTTTAGCCAAAGAAGGTGTGTTTTTTAAATGGATTGCTCCTCCAATAGCTCCGCTTCCCCAAAGGGTTCCATTGCTACCGGACTGAAGTGAAACAGCATCAATAAAATTCACAGGGATCAGTGAAAGATCAACAATGCCATGGGATGGGCTTTGCAGGTTAAATCCATTCCATAAAACTGCGGTGTGAGCTGCTCCTGCTCCCCTAATGGAACTACTTGCTAGGCTGCCTGCTCCATATGATTTTACAATTACTCTGCTTTGGGTACTTAGAAGTTCATCAAGTGAAACTGTTTTATTAATCATTAAGCCAAATGAATCAACATCTTCAGTTTTTCCACCAGTTGAAAATTTAACTTCTCTTGAATCCTTTATAATAAATGTTTGCAAGGTTATAATGGAGTCAATAGCTGGTACCTGCCCACTACACTGGTTTATAACCAGTGTAGTGAACACAATTAAAACAACCAACGGTTTCAAATAATTCATTACAAACGATTAAAGCATTAGCTAAAATCATCTATAACAAACGGCAAAAATAAAGAGATAGAAATACAGGTTCTATTCTTCGCTTTTTCTCCGAAAGCTACAAATGTCTATTATTGGCAGGTCTTCTGACTTTGCTCGTTCTCCGAGGCCTTCCCGTTGATTTTAATTCTACAGTGGCAATAATCCGAAAAACATTAATAAGCATTACAGCAGCGGGAACTGTTAAGGATTTTCACCTTATTCCCTTTTCATTCCTTATAAAAGGAAACCGATAATCCGGTAAAAGTACTAAATTTTTATATTTTACCAGAAAGATTGTGTTGAATTTTTAAGGCCATGTTTGTTTTTATAAAATTATTTTGTGAAAGTGGCGTAATTATTTTCATTTCAATTGAAAAGTTCAGGTTTATTTGTTAAATTTAATTTAATAATTAATTTTACCTTAGAAATAACAAGAGGAATCTGCCTTTAGGTTTTGTATTTTAAAAGTTGATAAAGAGAAAATGCCTACATTTATGAAAGTAGAAAAAGGACAACTTTTTCAGAACAAAAAAAACAACAACCCCGTTGATCCTGTTTTTTCAGATACGCACTATATTGCTGAAAACAATAGATTAAATAATTTATTAATGGCAGTAATAAATTCATCTGAGGGCAGTGTATTTATTTTTAATTCTGTTAGAAATAATTCAGGCGAAATAGTTGATTTTAAAGGTGTGGTTTCAAATCTGAAATCAAAAGAAATTATTAATATTGATTCAAAGGATTTCCCTGGAAAGTATTTAAAGAAAAACAAACTCATTCGCATATTTTTTCCTGAAGATTTTATTAATGTTGTTGAAACATCGAATGATTTTTCTATTGAGTTCCAGGAGGCGCATGACAATTCCATTAAGTGGTACAGGCTATTAGCTGTTAAGGAAAGCGATGGAATTGTTGTTACACTTACCGATATTACAGAAAAAACATTTTATTTAAAGAAAAAACAGAGTGATTTTGATGATCTTGTTGAAATAAACGGGAAGATTGTTAAAATGAATTCAAAGCTTGAAAACAGGATCAGGAGAAGAACAAAGGAATTATATTTGAGTGAGGAGCGGGTTAAATTGTTGTCAAAAGCAACAAATGATGCTGTTTGGGATTGGGATCTTTCAAGAGGCAGAACATGGTGGAATGAAGGGTATTATGCCCTTTTTGGATATAGTGATCAATATGTTCAACTTGGAAACAATTCATGGTTTAGTCTTGTTCATCCTGATGATTATCATCGTATAACAGGTGGGATTAAAGCTGTGCTAGAGTCCTCGGCAGATCAATGGAATGGTGATTTCAGATTTTTGAAGGCGGATGGAAATTACGCTTTTGTGTTGGGCAGAGCCTATGTTCTACACGATAAAAATGAAAAACCAATCAGGATTGTAGGTTCTATGATCGATGTTTCAGAAATAAAGCAGGCGCAGGATGAAATCATTCAAAGTGCTGAACGAACAAGGCTTATTGCAGAATTAATGCCTCAAAAAGTTTGGACTGCTGATAGCAAGGGAAACATGAATTATTTAAATCCGCGCTGGATGGAATATACAGGACTTGGATTCGATGAGTTAAAAAACTGGGGCTGGCAAAAGGTAATTCATCGCGAGGATTTGTTTGAAACAACCCGACTATGGAAACATTCAATTGAAACTGGACAGGATTTTCAAATAGAACACAAAATGGCAGCTCAAAATGGCAAGTTTTACTGGCATTTGACAAGGGGGGTGGCATGCAGAGATGTAAATGGTAAAATCATCAACTGGGTAGGAACAAATACGGATATTCATGATAAAATTGTTTCAGAGGAAAGGAAAGATGAATTTATTGGGGTGGCAAGTCATGAATTGAAAACTCCTCTAACCAGTTTAAAGGCATATACGCAGTTGCTTGAAATAACCATTGATGAGGAAAACATTAAAGATTCTAAAACTTACATTAAGAAAACCAATACTTTTATTAACAGATTGGATGAATTAATTTCTGATCTTTTGGATATTTCTAAAATGCAAGCAGGAAAGCTTCAATACAATATGTCAGAATTTAAGTTTGATGATCTGATAAAAGAAAGTATAGAATGCATTAAGCAGACACATAAAACCCATAAAATCATTGTTAATGGAAAATCACGAAAAATTATAAATGCAGATAAAACAAGGTTAGAGCAGGTATTTGTTAATTTTTTATCCAATGCGATTAAATATTCACCTAAATCAAACAAGGTGAACGTGGATATTTTAGCCAACAAGGATGGAATAACAGTAGGTGTAAAAGATTATGGAATTGGGATTGATAATGAAAAGGCAAAAAATGTTTTTCAACGATTTTACAGAGTAGAGGGTATGTCGCATAAATTTCAGGGACTTGGACTTGGGCTTTATATTTCTGCCCAGATAATTGAAAGGCATGGTGGAAAGTATTGGGTGGAAAGCGAAGAAGGAGTAGGATCAACGTTTTGGTTTTCTCTGCCATATACCTGTTTATGCAATTAAGGAATAGTTAACAAATTCAAAAACATGAAAAAATGTATACTCATTTGTGATGATGATATTGACATATTAGAGGTTACAAAAATTGTTCTTCAAAAGAGCTTTAAAGTTGAAACACTTACGCATTGCAATGACATTTTCAAAAATTACGAGAAGTATAAGCCTGACCTTATACTAATGGATTTGTGGATACCTGATATGGGTGGAGAAGCAATTACAAGATTGTTAAAAAGCAGCAGTAAAACTAAAAAGACTCCGGTTATTATTTTTTCGGCAAACAACGACATAGAAAAAGTTTCTTTTAATGCTGGTGCAGATGGCTTTTTAAGAAAGCCTTTCGATATTAAAACCTTAAATCAGGCAATAAATGATTTTTTAACTATTTAAAAATCACTCCTTTTTTTGCGTGTAATTTTACCACAAGTACGGGAAAAAAAATACGCTCTTTTTCCCTAAATTCTTTTTCTTTTTTTTTCAAAACCTTGCCTCCACTTATAATAGAATAACTTGGAAGGGGAAATGCAATATTGGCAGGGTATTTTCTTTAATTAGGATTGTAGTTATTCACAATCTATGGTATTCCTTTTTCCATTATTATTAGATGCTTTTTACCCAAGTTATGGATCTAAAGTGGGAGGAAATAAAGAGCTCTATAAATGAAAAGATTAATTATTGTGGCAAATCGTTTGCCAGTTACTGTTAAATCAAATAAATCAGGAATAGAATATTCCCCCAGTGGAGGTGGGTTGGCCACTGGAATGGCTTCACTGCAAGGCAAATATGAAAAACATTGGTTAGGTTGGCCTGGCATGTATCCCAAAAACGATCAAATTCGGAAAGAAATCAACCAAAAACTCGAAAAAGACAACATTCACCCAGTTTTTCTTTCAGAAAAAGAAATCCTATTGTATTATGAAGGATTCAGCAATAAAACAATATGGCCTTTGTTTCATTACTTCACAGAATTTGCCGTTTATGATCAAAAGTTCTGGGAGGTTTACCAGAAAGTAAATTTGAAGTTTTTCAACAAAATAAAATCCATCATCGAACCCGATGACATTATATGGGTACAGGATTATCACCTCATGTTGCTTCCTGCATTGTTAAAAAAAGAGTTTCCCAATATTCGAATAGGTTTTTTTCTTCATATTCCTTTTCCTTCCTATGAATTATTTAGAACTCTTCCCTGGAGAGAAGAAATTCTGGATGGATTAATGAGTTCTGATCTAATAGGTTTTCATACCTATGAATATATGCGCCATTTTTTAGTTGCAGTTCATAATATAAAAAATCTGGAACCCAGGCTTGGAGAATTTTTTTACAAAAATCATCTTTCCTATGTTGATGCATTTCCAATGGGCATAGATTATATTAAATACAACAAAGCAGTTAAAAGTAAAAAGGTGCAGCAAAAAATCAAGTTGTTTAAAGAAAATTACGGCAGCAAAAAACTTATTTTATCGGTTGATCGTCTTGATTATTCAAAAGGAATACTGCAAAGATTAAAGGCTTTTGATGAATTACTTACTCAATATCCTCAATACAAGGAACAAATTTCATTGATGATTGTTGTAGTGCCTTCAAGATCTGAAGTTGATAAATACAGTACTTTAAAAGTTGAAATTGATGAAGCAGTAGGTTATATAAATGGAAAGTATGCCAGTATGGAATGGAATCCTGTTCATTATTTTTACCGCAACTTTCTATTTAATGAACTCATTGCCCTTTATCATATTTGTGATATTGCATTAATTACCCCTTTTAGGGACGGAATGAATTTAGTGGCCAAAGAATTCCTAGCCACGAAAACAGAAGGCCAGGGGGTACTGATTTTAAGTGAAATGGCAGGAGCGGCTATTGTTTTGAAAAATGCATTGATGATAAATCCAAACGATATTAATGATATAGTTAAGGCAATTGTTAAAGCTTTGAATATGCCTATAATAGAACAAAAGAAAAGACTTGATCAAATGCAAAAGCAACTTCAGGAAAACACTGTGCAAAAATGGGCAAGTTCTTATATCGAAGAATTGGAGCGAATTCATCGATATAAAAAGAGCATGGAAAGCAAAGAGTTCACTCAGGAAAAGCAAGCTTGTTTTATTAATGCCTTTAAAAAAGCTGGAAAAAAATTGCTTTTTTTAAATCATGACAACTCCATATTTCCATTTATTGATAATGCTGATTATGATTTTCTGGATAATGAATTTTTCAGATTAATTAAGGAACTCTCTGAACTGGAGGGACTCACAATAGTTGTTATGAGCAATATGAACCATGTAAACCTTAACAAATGGTATGGATTATTAAAAGTGGATATTATTGCAGAATACGGAACCTGGGTAAGAGAAAACAATCAATGGAACCAATCACAAATATTACGGGAGGAATGGAAGGAAGAAATTTATCCTGTATTAAATGAATTCATGATAAAAACTCCTGGTTCTTTTATTGAAGAAAAGCCCTATGCCCTTGCCTGGCACTTTCACTCCTCCGATACATTCTTGGCCGATATGCGGTTAAAGGACATGATTAATAGCCTTATTTATCCTTGCACAAAACATAAGTTAGAAATCATTGATGGAAATAAAAAGATAGAAATAAAGCCTGTGGGTGTAGATAAAAAATCGGTTACCAGACATTGGCTTAATAAACAAAACTGGGATTTAATTCTGGCAATAGGAAATGACAGAAATGACGAAGATGTTTTCGAAATATTGCCCGATGAGGCTTTTAGTTTAAGAGTTGGAATAATGAAAACAAATGCAAAATTCACCCTTAAAACTCCCGATGAAGTTATAACTTTTCTAAACAACTTGAAGAATAAGTCGAAAATGGATAAAAAGAAAAAGTCTTTTTTGGTTGGTTCTATAGATACGCCTTAAAAACATGTCTTTAGCTGATTATTTTCGTGATCTACTCAAGGATAATGATCCCCTAAACACAATTGGAGTTTGGCTGGGTGTATTAGTTCTTGCCTTAATATTCCATTTCATTTTATTTCGTGTTTTCAGATATATTGCAGATAAATACAATTCAAGGTTTTTCTTCATGATAACTGAGAAATTAAAAATCCCTGTGCTGCTATTATTTATGATCATTGCCACTAATTTGTTGGTTCCATTCCTTGGGTTTTTCTCTCCAATGGAGCGAATTATAAGGCAAACACTATCAATATTGGCAATTGCATTTGTAGCATGGCTTTTTATTTTATCAGTTTCTGTAATAAGGAAGTTTGCTTTACGAAAGTATAAAATTACGGAAAAGGATAATTTACGAGCAAGGGTAATAATTACCCAATTTAATATGATGGAGAAAATCCTTGAATTTATTATAATAATAATTGCCATTGGAATTGCTTTAATGACTTTTGAACAAATAAGGAAGATTGGAATGAGTTTGTTAGCCTCTGCTGGTATTGCTGGTCTAATTATTGGTTTTGCTGCTCAACGAATTATTGCAACCATGCTTGCAGGTTTTCAAATAGCCATTACACAACCAATCCGAATAGATGATGTTGTAATTGTAGAAGGTGAATGGGGATGGATTGAAGAGATTCATCTGACTTTTGTTGTAATAAAAATATGGGATAAAAGAAGGCTAATTGTTCCAACAACTTACTTTATTGAAAAACCTTTTCAAAATTGGACCAGGACTTCGGCATCAATAATGGGAACAGTGTTTATACACACAGATTATAACATGCCCATAGATAAATTAAGAGAAGAATTAACACTAATTTTACAAAGTACGCCTCTTTGGGACGGGCAAATTAATGTATTGCAGGTAACAGATGCCAAAGAGAAAACAATTGAATTAAGGGCATTAATGAGCGCTGTTGATTCCCCCTCTTCCTGGGATTTAAGAGTATATGTTAGGGAAAAGCTTGTTGAATATGTTCAAAAAAACAACCCTGAATCATTTCCACGATACAGGGTTGAAATTACAAATAAATCAAATGTCATTTAATTGCAAAAACGCTTATTGTTTAATATATTGTTCTAACGCAGTATGATAATATGTTTTATTCTTAAAAATCTCTGCGTTTATCAATGGAAGTACCGAATGAATTTAAATTATATTTTCTTTTTTGATTGCATCATTTATTAATAAAAAAGAAAAGAAAAAAAGAATTTAAAAATAATCGTTTTCCTACTTATAATGTTTTTAATGTAAGATTAGAACAAATGGAACTTTTAGATTGCGAGTAAATACTAATTTTAATCTGTGAAAATAAAATCGATATAAATAGTTTAAATAAGAGAATGTTTGAGATAGTTATTTTAATTGGGTTTATTAATTTTAAATAGTTAAAAACAAAAAACCCTGAATCTCTTTTGGAAATTCAGGGTTAAATAAACAAAAAAAAGGAGATTAATAAAGCAAAGTTATATTTCCTTTGTACTCATATTTTTTACCTTTTAGGTCTTTCAATTTAATTACATAAATGTAAACACCATTTTGTGCTAATACTGCGTTTTTAGATTTT
>JACCXN010000095.1 GCA_013696965.1 Bacteroidota bacterium
TGTAATCCGCTTTTTAAGCACTCTTCTACCAGGTTTAACATTTTTCTATTTTCGCTCATGATTTGTTTTTTGGCAAAACTCAGGAAAATGATGGGGTTAGGCAAGATGTAGTTGGCCGGGGGGATACTGCACAAAGTCTTATATATATTTTGAAGAACAATAGGGTGTTTAGCTTGCAGTGTAATATTGTATGGCATACTAAAAGGCTCAGGTCTTTCTTCATCGCTATTAAATGTTAGTAATACATTTTCTTCTTTTTTTAGATTGAAGTTTTGTCCGTCAAATATTTTACTCCCTCCTTTACCCTTTACATCATAGATAGTCCTAAAGAGTGATAAATATTGTATTATGTCTTGTTCGACAGCTTTGCTAAAGTCAGAGTTGCAAATATCACACTCATCATATAAAACTATTGTCTTATTACCCAGTCCTTCAGAAATAGCATGAGCCTTACTATCAAAAGAAATATTCGGCTTCTCATTATTACAAAACCTACAGACTCTTTTGCTTTTTACAGGTTCTCCAATATTAATTCTTTTGTCACCATAGACTCTAATTTGATATTTTTTCATTAATTCACCAAACAGGTCTGTTGTCTGCTTATTGAATTCTTCAAAGGATTTACCTTCTTCTGTTGCTCTCAAATAATCGTACAGCTTAAGATTGTCAACGTTTTCAGATTGGATGCCTGGTAAAAAGAAAAATGGTTCATTAGCCTTTAGTTTTCTGAAATATGCAGAAATCTTATTTAATTGTGGAAGGTCTTTTTTATACTTATCTGTAAACAATTCCATTTTTTGTCTAACTTCCTGTGAGTTTTTTTGCAGAGATTCTATAACAAATTTTTCATTTGCATCAACCCTTGTGAAAATCATTAATATATCTTCAACAAATTGTTCCACTATTTCTTTTGCTTCTGACTTTATTTCAAAAGCAAAAGTGTCCGACAGTGCTATAAACTTTATTTTGTACTTATACATAATTTTATTGACTTAATCTACGATCTAACAGGGTTGCAGCTAACGTTTTGGCGCTTGGCGCAGTGGCGGACTTAGAAGCACGAACCTGTCAACCTGCATAAATGCCCAATAGAAGCACCGCACTTGACTTAACCACTTCACCCGCCATTGAGCCAAACGCCTGTTACCGCCGTTTTTCTAATATTTTGTAATCTTACACTTCCCACTTTCAATGTCTGCTGAAATTTTTTTGTATTTAATATTGTCAAGCCGTTTACCATCTTGATAGACTACATTAACCTTGTCGTTACGCCCTAGTTTAATCGATTTATTGTTTCTAGTTTCCCCCTTAGTCAAATGATTTGTCGGTGTAAAATCGAATGTGATATTTTTAGGAGTATTGGGTTGATCATATCGAACTTGTTTCCCTTCTCCTGTTTGAAGTTGTCGAAACAGCTTGAATATTTCATCTGCCTTTTCATTGTATAAAATTTTCCCATTTTCAAAGTCAAATGCAGTTGTCCCAAATGAACCTATAAGTTGGTCGGTTGTAACTTCATCAGAGGTTGGGTCTAAATTCTCGTATTCGTCAAGAATAAACCGTGTTTCTACTCCAATTAAATTATATCGTTCCAAAATCAAATCATTACGAATTGCGAAGTTCTCTCCAAACTTCTTCTTCTGAACGCTTGGATAAATTATCGCTTCAATATTCTTGTCAGATACTACGGGGTGAAAGAGTTGTTCTGATGCAAGTAAGGAGCTAAACAAATAGTCAGCTAGTCTTTCTCTTGAAACTTCTAAACTAAAGGCGGCTATCAAAAATTCTTCAAGTAAATGTCCAATTCCAACAAGAGGATGATTTGTGTTTTTTAGTTCTCTTTTTTCTCTGCGGACTATGTTACAGTTGACTTTTGTATTGGGTTTTAATTCAAAGTGGGAAAGGGTAATAACATCACCGTTTTTAGGTTTGGTCTCCCAATATGCCCCCCCTTCAGATGTCGCACAGTATAAAACCTGTTGTCCGGGTATGTTACACCGACCGTAGTTAGTGTCTTTTATTGGTGGAGCAAGTAATTCAGATATCTCTGTCAGAAAACTTAATTCTTTTCCTTTAGAAGCAAGTATGCGATTATTTACTGAAATCCGAACCAATCTTGAAGGTGGATTGTCTGTATAGCCAACTGCTTTTAGATTGAAAAATGTTTTTATGTTCTGTGAAAGATTTTCAAGCTCGTCAGAAGTTAAGTCGTGTGTCTTATTGAAAAGTGTTCTGTAATAGTCAAGTTTCTCCTTGACTTTGTCGGCAGGATTAAGATTGAGCTTCTCAGTATTGAACTTATTATTTGCAACTTTTTCAATCATTCAATGTCGGTTGTTGTAGTCCCAAAATGGCAGGTAACTAGTTTATAGATGAAGGTTTGTTTCGTATATCACCGCTTAGATAGCTATATGCATGTTTTTCATTTTCTATGCTCGCATTATCTTTATGTATCTAATTCATCTAACGCAATAAAGTAAAAAACAAATCTTGGTTAATCCTAATATTGAATGAAAAACAGGTAATTATACCTATGGTGGGTTATTGGGAAACTGGCCATTTATTCTTAAATCCTTTCTGCTCTATAATTAATTGTTTTCTCTGTAGAAGTTTGATAGTTACCGAAAAGTAAAAGGGAACACAATTTTTATCAATGCGAGAAGATAGGTCAGGAATTCAAGAGGGGAAGCGGATATGCTTATTAATTGTCCACCAAGTAGATTATTATGCTACAAGTTTTTCTATCAACGTCCTAAAATATTTCGCAATTTCTCTTCTTTGCTCATAGACATTGCTTGAGGAAGCTCATGCATAAAAATATTTTCAGTCCTCTCGACTTCGATAGGATTTACTGAGTGTCCGGCTTCGGCAGCCATGCTTAATTGATATTTATATTCGGAAGATTTTAGTGGTGAATTTTTTCCTCCGAAATGCAGTATCATTCTCATCTCACCCATTATTTCAGCAGCAGGAATGACAATTATAAGAGATGTCTTGAGTGGAGCACCATGATGAAGAACATCTATCAAATCATCGCCAATAACTTGTGCTCCGTTCAGCCAATATTCATAAGTTGATGCAGGATTATCATAACCTTGGAAGACTCCTTTTGTTGTTGTTAGCCTAAAAGAAAGATTTGTTTCATTTTGAAGCGGTGACCAATTGAGTATCAATACCTCGAGGTGCAAATTATATGACAATAAATGACCTTGAATCGTAATATTATTGATTTTTACATACCCTTCTATATCCGGAAATTTTATTTGACGGAACATTGCTTCAACGTAGTAATGTGGAGCAGGGACACTTTGTCCATCGAGTCGCATGTAATAAATATGATTGGTTTGATGAGGAGAAAATGGGCTCTTCTGTATTTCAAAAACACAAATGCAATCTGTGTCGTTTTCTATGATTTTAACATTTATACCTTCTGGCATTGGGATTATATTGCCTGAAGCTTTGGAAATAACTCTATCTTTCTCTAAAACAATATTTATTGGACTTAGCGCTCCCTGAAATGATTTTTCCTTCTTGTCACCGATCCTTCTTCCAACTGGAGTTCCCCATATTATTATTCCACCATTTGAATTTAGAAAGGCACATGCTGCCTTGTAAATGCCCTCATATTTAGAATCCATCGAACCATGTTCCACAAACGATTTGTATTCTATGGAATCTGTTTCCTCCTTCGCTTCTGCAAAGTAGCCTTCAATATCATTCCAAGTAAGATCATTTAATGGTTTGCCAAAATAGTTTTGAGAATAGTTCATTTAATTATATATGAATTTTAGTGAGGTGTAGAACCTAAAACAATTTCAAATTAAGTCATCAACAATATCAGCAAAATCAAATTCGTGAATTAACATAATTGTATGCCCTTCCTTGCGCAGATCGATAGCCTTTTCAACTTTTCTTCCGTAACATGAAAAAGCCCAGGCCTTATTTCCTCGATCTCCAACAATTAAGTAATCTGTTTTTCGATTAATACTATCAGTTGGAATACCGCCCAACTTAGCTATGTCCTTTTGAAGATCTTCCCGATTACCTCTTTTAAGTACTCCAGTTATGCAAAACGTTTTTCCGGAAAAGACTACATTAGGTTCACTTGAACACAAACCTGAAATACTTATCTCCGTTGTTTCTTGTTTAACAAGAGCATCGGTTGAAGAATCATGTAATTTTACGAATTGATTAAAATATGCTTTCAAAACTAATTTCTCCTCTTCATCAATTTTATTATCCGAAAGAATAGAGGAAATCAAACTTCTCACCTCATCATATGGATAATAATTGTTTAAATGTTCATTTTCCTCAAGCCATTTATTTAACTTGTATACTTCCTCATCACTTATAACCCCATCAGCCAATATGCCATGACAAAGCCCTTGCAAAGTTTGGAGATCAGTTGTTACAGCATTATAATAATAGTTATCCCCTTCGTATTTTTGACATAACCAAAATAAGTCTTCTATTGTTTCCTTTGGTGGAATTTTATCTGATATTGTTCTTTCAATGATAGTCATAAACTCATTGAAAGGATTACGATGAATTAATTTTTTATGATTTTGCACCCATTTTTGTAGTTCATGGATTTCTTTTTCATTAACTTCATCATCAAGATTAATTCCAAGCAAAATTCCTTTTAAAGAGCTTATTGCTTTATCTGCCTGTGCTTTCGCTGTATATATTTTCAGGACTTGTTCATCAACTTTACTCATTGTTTTTTGTTTTAAATTTACGTATAATTATTTGTTGATTTCATATTATTTAAAATCATTTATAAATACCCCTTTACCCTTTCTCCGGTAATAACCCTTCCATATTTACCAAATAGATGTCCTTCCTGAAGCATTGTTCTCCTTGTAAAAGGATTAGCGTTTATACGCCCATCCTCTACTGCCTTTATAAAGCCCTTTCTGTTAACATGCCCAATTTCAATTACCTTATAATCTTTAAGATGAACAAGTACGAAATCAGTCCAATCGCCAGTTATTTTTGTTGTTTGTCCGCTACTATTTTCGCAACTGATCAACTTTACTGAAACCCTTGTTTTCTTATCGGCACTATGTAGATCATATTCCTTTTCAACTTTGCTTTTCGCTTTGATTAAGATAAGACCCATTTCCTTTTGAAAAAACTGAAGAGCTATTAACTCTCCAATCCTCCCCATTATATTATCATTCCCTTTTAACGCTTCGACATTTTTTGCTTGATCCAAAAAATCCTTGCGAGCTTTTAAATAGGAAATAGCTAATGCCTGTAATTTTTCATATTCATCCATAATGCTGTTTTATAATTTTTAATTAAAATGCTCTATGATTATTTCCTCAAGCATCAGAAACCACTTCCTATATGGCCACTTTTGTTAATTCCCTATATTTAAAAACTTAAATAAAAACTCTCAGTTGGAACTGAAAAATTCTCAAAATGAAACCAAAATTTTAATGTAACACAATTACCAGGACAATCATGAAACTTTCTCAATTGCAATTGAAATCTTTTAGCTTTTAAGGATTCAAATATCATAGGAGCATTAAGTACCTTTGTATTGATTCTATTATTGTAGTCCATTTCATGATGAATGGTGCCAATGGAATGAAGAAAATGTTCAGCAGGAATACCTTTTAATTGCGAATCTATTTTTTCAATATGGATTTCTATCTTATTGAGTAATAGTATTTCAGGGCTACTATTTGTGAATTGAAAATCAAAAACCGGATCAGCTGATAAATTTGAACTGTTTGATGAATATTTCTGATAATAACTATATTTCTCTCCCTTAAAAAGAAACCAATTGCTTATTGTACAATCAATTGAAGACTGACTTAGTTTAAATTTCCCAACACCTTGTGGAAATAATTCTGGAAAATAGTGATATCCGATATGGTCGTGTTTTAGAACCAATTCTATAATTTTCGTATGTCCCCAATGAGTAAGTTTGAAATGAGCCATACGAATAAGACCATTTGATTCAACTGTATATGAATTTTCATATTTTCTCCGTTGCACATCAAACCATTCCTGTTGCTCTTTATACCAATCTTCAGGTGTAATAAGAATAAACTCCTGTAGAAATTTATTTTCTGTCAATGCACTTTCAATTGATAATTGAATTTCCTTTTTTTGATTCGAAGTAAGATTTGCTGAATAGAATTTATACTGAAAACCAATAGCGAGTTTTTTAAAATCTTCGTTTCCTCGAATATAACCATCAACTTTTTTATAATCACCTGAGGCATCAGACTCCGAAACGAAATTAATCCCTTTTATAGAATAATCTGCTTGTAAAAGAATTTTAATAAAGCGGGCGAATTCTTGGCCACCTTCACTACCGTTTGATATTTTCTGATATAATGTAGAAGTATTTGGTATTGGCATTTTTTTATTATGGATTGATTAATTTTAACTCATTAGCAACATCAAATGTTAATTTGGCTAAAACCCTTTTATCAAAATCTTTTTCATTTACGTAATTCCCAAAGGCAATTCTGTAAAGCTCATCCTTGGAACAAGATTTAAATAATTTGAGGAACCAAATCAAATATGCGCCTTTTGATATATGAGCTTTTAAAATAATTTCCTGAATATAGTCAGAATGTTCCGAAAAAATATTTTCCAATTTAAAAACCTTATTTTGACGATTAATTGCTTTTTTATTTGTACAATTTTGCCGTTCAATTATTTTTATATCCAAATCATTTGCTCTACCTACTAATGATCGATAGTTTTTGGGAATCCATGTAAAAATAGCATTACTTCCATGTTCATTTTCATAAGGATGTAAATATTTACTTAGCGAAAATTCTTTGCTCCCTTTCTTTTTGTTACAAATTGTACAAGAAGGAATTAGATTGTAGAATGATAGAGAAAGCAAGGGGTGCGCTTTTTGCGAAAAAAAATGATCGAATTCCGGACGAGTGACTTGATTTCCATCCTCTATTATGGTAAAGGTATATTGTCTATTACAATACAGGCAAGTTCTTATGTTTAAAGCTCCTGCCAATTTGTATGGATTCCAGCCAACATTGACTTTCCTCTTAATAAAAGCATTATAATTAAATATTTTTCTAAATTCAAGGTCAATAAGTTTTTTATCAGTCCTGTACTTTTTGATAAAGGAATACAAATCTTTCTCAATCTGTAATAAATCTTTTGGTTTGAATGTGATTAAAGCCTCGAGATTTTTTTCAATATAAATCTTGATACTCTTATTGAATCGGCAATCAGAGCTTTTTAAAGATTTTATGATTGAAGCTTTTAAACCCTCAAAATGATTTATGCAGATTAAATCTAAGTTTCGTTCTTTGCTTCTGTGTATTTTTAACATTCAAATAGTTTTTTTTCTAAGAGCTTTCAATTTATCATCAATCAACTTTTTTTGTAATTCTAAAGTATATTCCTCCCAGTAATCTGGTCGAACTTTCAAAGCCAATAACTGAAATAACTTTTCTTGGACAATAGGATCATCAATAATCTTTATAAATTTTTCAATAGAATCAATTTTTTCCTGACTTTTATCCTGTCCTTCCGAAAGCCATGTAAGAACCTCATTGATTTTATTTTCCGCCAATTTTCCAATAGGAGTGTCAAGAAAAAAGGAGGTAGCTAATAGGTCATGAATATTAGCAGCGAAAGAGGTTACAAGGGATTTATCGACAATTGATAGATTATTAACCGACTTTAAAAAAACGATATTATAATGAGGCAAATCAGAAATTATAAATGGCGAATTACTGGTCACTATTAATTGTATCTTCGGAATGTTAAGAATTGTTGGAAGAAATTTTGTGAGGTTATAAATCAATTCCTTTTGCCATTGTGGATGCATATGTGCCTCCCCTTCATCAATCATAATAACTACATCTGGTTCCTCTTCAAACTTTGACATATTATGTATATTTACCCTGTAGTCATTTATTTTCTTAACGTAATCAATTATTTGATTTTGCGCATCATAAAATCTGGAAAACATTGAAAATAAAGATTGCTCACCAGTACTTAAGCCAGACCAGTGGCGTAAATGTTAATAACCCGACCAAGCCTAAAGCCAAGAGTTTAAAAGTAATCCGAGCCAAAAAATGAAACCAATAATTGACCTTAAAAGTCAAAAAATCGAAAACAGAAACCGAGCCGACCAATAGCCAAAATTAAAAGCTAAAAAAGCCCTGAAAAGTCCGTAAAAGTTGAGAAAATCGAGCCTGACAGATTAGCCGAATTGTTGATAAGTCTAAACCGAGAAGCAAGCCGAAATTTAAGCGATTAAGAGAAAAAAGCCCAAAAATAAAAAGCGAATCCAAACCAACCGACCAAACCGACCGAAAAAAGCCCCAAAACTGAATTGATTAAAAAACCAACTGTGCCGAAATCGGCACAAAAAAAGCCCCTGTTCCACCTGTGGCGGAATGAAAAGCACCACGCCAAAGCGTGGTAAAAAAAAGCCCCTTTCTCTGCCTTGCAGAGAATAAAAAAGCCCAATAAAAAAGCCCAAAAAAAAGAGCTGCGAAGCAGCGAGTATTTAAAAAGCAAATAGAAAAATATTTGAATTGAACCAAGCAAAAAAGCCCCAAAGCCGAACCGAATAAACCAAAATTTAGAACAAATAAGAGCCTAAAAAAGCCCAAAAAATGAACAGCTAAAAAATAAAATTAGAGCCGATTAAAACCGAAAAACAAGCCTTAGACTGCGGAAATAATAAAAGAGAAATTAAGAGTAAAAAAAGCCCCAAAACCAACCAAAACCCAAGCCCAAAACCAACCGAAAAACAAAGAGAAAAACCACCAAAAAGAACAACAAAAAACACAAACCCAAAAACCCAAAAAGCCCCCTTTAAAATCCATCATTCGGAAGGCTCAATGACCCCCGAAATTGGGGCGGAATGGGGAAAAGGAAAAAGAGAGAGAAAAAGGAAGGAAAGACAGAGCAGTAAAGGGATAGAAGCGATTTTGAAGCTGTGTTAATAACTTTCTTGGGGCGAAAGGGCAGGAAGCTGTTTTAACAGCGATTTAAAGCAAAAAGAAAGCCCAAGCTGTGAACTTGGGCTTTGAATTAGTCATTTCTTTTAACGTATTCCAAATTCGTAAAAGTGTAGTCTTGTTCTTTTTCTAAGGCTTTAAAAGTTCCTTTAAATTCGGAAGAACTTTTCAAAGTAAATTCATAGTTGCTTTTACCGATTGCTTTTATTTCATATTGCCATTTTATTCTTGATAATTCAGGTAAATTAGCATTTTTGAAGTACTTATAACAGATGTATTTTTCTGAATTATCCATCTTGATTAAGATTACAACGTTTTCCTTTTCAAGATTCAAATGAAACCTTTGATTTAAAAATTCTAATGACTGCAAAACGAGTTTATCGCTTTTTTGAGCGATTGCATTGCAGCTACAAAAAACTGCTAAAACAACGTATATAAAGAGCTTTGCCATATTCTATTTCGTAATTGGAGCTACATCCTTTTTGTCGGGTGCATTACCTGAACCCCTTCCATGTTGTCCTTGACCTGTTTCTAAGGATTGATTTTGAGATTGAAGTAAGGTGTTTGTAAATCCAATAGCCCAATCACTTCTTTGACTCTCCGTCATGTCATTGAAATTTACCCCATTAAATTCTCCGTTCATTTCACTCATTATAACATTCATCATGCCATGAGCAAATTCGTGTAAAGTAGCGTGTTCTGCTCCAAAAACATTACTGCCCCCTTCTGTTGAAAGATTTATTCCATTCTTTATCAAACCTGACGTAACAAGAATTTCATTTTTATCCTGTGTTGAAGAAGTTATTGTAGGAGCCATAAACTTACCATTGTCCTTATATGTTTTTGTTGCACCGTAAAAGAAAGTTGTTGCATTACCATCTTGAACAGCACCCCCTGTTACCATTTCGCCATCACTATTTCGACTTACAGATATATTTTGATTGGCAATAACTGTTGTAACTGTTTGGGATTTTACTAATGTCTCTTGGAAATAGTTGAACATTAAAGTTTGTTGTGGAGTCATATTTTTCGGTGGTTCAGCATTGTGAATTAGTGTATTATTTACAAAGCTGAATCCATTGTCTTTACCAAACGCATAATTTAAAGTCTTTAGGACTAAAGTTTGAGCCGCAAGCGAAAACGCTTTTACTTCTTTCCCGTCAGGGTCTGTAAAGAAAATTGGATTATTAGCAGCGTAAGCATACGGACTAATGTCGGGATATTTTTTTGCTTTAGCATCTATTTTGGGTGTTCTTCCTAAGCGAGTATCTAACCACCTATCCCCCATATCTACTATGTTTCCTGACCCTGAAACTTCGTCTATCCTTTCGTGACCACCGAAAGAGTAACGGTAATCCCCGCTATTGAACGAACGGCCCGGCATTTCTTGACCGAATGGGTAAAAATCTCGCGACACCAGGATGTCTGCATGGTATCCGACAATGTCCCCGTTGCTGTCTATCTCGGGTATTTTACGATCAGACACGACAACATGAACGTTCCCTAAATGGTTATCCTTTTCATACAAAAAATCCAATCCCCGCTTTTCCCCCATAGCCCACTGCCCGGAAAAAGAAAAATTTCCATGAACCGCTTTCCTGTATGTGTATGATGTTCCCTGC
>JACCXN010000096.1 GCA_013696965.1 Bacteroidota bacterium
CCAGTTTACCTTTCTTATAAGGGACTGGCTCGTTTCATACACTCTTTAAAAGTCTATCATCTCTATAAAAGTTTTGTTACCTTGTCAAAGAACTTATCTTTGTACCCCGAGGTAACGCAGGACACACCGCCATCATATAACACTGCATACCCTCAAGTGGGGTGCTTGGTGCATTTTGAAAAGTCAATGCTTTCTACTACCTTTCGTGCCGGTTGACAGAAACGCTGCAAACCAGCCCCACCTGCGGGTATGCAGGAAACGTTATGCGGCAGCCTCTTGGAACGCTATCTCCAAAAGACTTTCTGGCTGTTTTGGCTTTTAGCATTTAAGAAATTTTCTGCAAACTTTCAACACCTGGAGAGGCCATCGCTTCGTGCTTGTTAATTTCCTCACGCACAAAAAATTAAATTTCCCTTACGCAAAATGGCACATTTATTTTTGCCTCATACTCACTAAAAGCCATTCACACATGGCAAAAATAAAAGAGCCATTTCCCAGCCCAAAGTACCTGCACTGAATTTTCTGAAGTTCTCTCTTAATAATTATAAATAAATGCTATGTTTGTGTAGTTTAATTTGAAAGCTATTTTTATTTAAAATGAAAAAATATTTTATAATTATATTGCTTTCTGGCCTTTTGGGATGTCAAGAAGATCAAATTGATGATAGCTCAAAAAGAAATGAAAACTGGGCTTGGTTCATAAATGAAGATACTGGAAAAGGAAGTTGGTTGCCCATTTCTGATAAAATGATAGTTTCAACTGGAGACTATACATTATTTTTTTCAACAGGGGAAATATTAGAGCAAGGAAAAATAAAAGACAGTTTGAATGTTGATACTGCTCGAGTATTTAATAAATCTGGAGAGCTCTTATATCTCAAAATTTTTAACGATAAAAATAATACTGGTAAATATTATATTTCTGATGGAGACTTTACTGAATATTATAATAACGGAAAATTATGGTTTGAAGGAGCTGTTGAAAATCATGAGGAAATAGGACTTTGGACAGAATATGATAAAGACGGAAATATTTTATGGAAAGGTAATTTTTATAATGCTTTTTATTGGAGTTCCAATTATTATTTAAATGGATCTATAAAAGACAGCTCATATTTTGAAAATAATAAGCAACAAGGAATTTATAAACTTTGGTATGAAAATGGAAAAATATCACAAATAACAAATTGGAAAGATCATTTACAAGATGGGGAACAAATTTATTTTCATGATAATGGACAATTAAGAGGTAAAGAATTTTGGATTTCTGGACAAATTCATGGTCTTAGTATTCATTATCATTCAAATGGGAACTTACATTATGAGTCAAATCATTACTATGGTGTTCGCAACGGTTTAAGAAAAGATTTTCATGATAATGGAAATTTGAAGTCTGAAGGATATTTTGAAAAAGGGGTTGCGTTTGGAGACTGGCTATGGTACAATTTAAATGGGAAATTATATCAAAGAGATTCTTATAAAAATGGAAAGCTTATAAGTATTGAAAAGATTGACTAGCCTGTATAAACCGCCTGCACAGCCAAAAGCATATTCACAATTCCCACCAGCCAAACACGCAATCCAAAAATTGCAAATAAGCTTCTGGCTTTTCCAAAAGAATTTAATTTTTTTTCCTCCCCTCTTTAAAATTAACAAACACCCTCACGCACCGCCCAACTGTTGCTATTCATTGACATTGTGCTGTTCGCAACTAATCGTGACTTTCTATAAAGGTTGAAAGGCCGACCGCATAACACTGCATACCCTCAAGTGGCGGTCTAGGTGCTCTATTGCAACGCCTTGGATTTCTATTAACTTTGCTGCCCGCGGTTATTGGTTCGGTGCTGTAATCGCCACCTGCGTATATGCAAATAACGTTAGCCGTAAGCATTGCGGGGCGGTGCGACAGACGAGACAGTCAGCCTTTTTCATTGAGCACCTTTTCTGCAAATTTAGAACGTTCAGGGCAGCCCTTCGCTTCGTGCTTTATTCTTTTCATCGCCCCGCAAAAAACAAAATTGCCAACGCAAAAATCGCACATTTGCTTTTGCCGCATTCGCTCAAAATTCAACACACAAAGGCAAAAGCAAAAGAGCAATTTCGCCAGCCTAAATACCTGCTTTTTATAAATCATAAAAACTTAATTAAATCTAAAAATATTAGTATGTTTGTTAAATATTATCAATTCCTTTTTAAATTTAATTAAACAGAAAAAATGATAAGCAGACTTACTTTTTTGACACTTCTAGTTTGTGTTTTTGTAGGACAAAATTCATTCTCTCAGGAAAAAGCAGAGATAGATACCACAGAGATATGGCATGCAGTTGATGTAATGCCCGTATTCCCTGGCAATGAACCTGCATTATTTAAATTTATTAGCAGCAATTTGAAATATCCAGAAGAAGCTAAAACTAAAAATATCAAAGGAACTGTATTTATTGAATTCGTTATTGATACTGTTGGTAATGTTCGGCCAGAGACAGTTAAAGTAAAAAAATCATTACACCCTTTATTGGATGACGAAGCGATTAGAGTGGTCAAGCTTTTACCACAGTGGAAACCTGGTTTTATAACAATATTAAACAAACCGGCAGAAGTCAATTACGTGTTACCTTTTCAATTTAAATAATACATACAAGTAATTTTATTATGAAACAGTTTATAGTTATTATATTATTTTGTTTTAGTGGTACATTGACATATTCACAACCTCAAGATTCAAAGCCCATTCAGTTTATTTATGGAATAAATCAATTAGATAGTCTTATTCTAGACTTGCAGATGTTTCCTGGGGACGCAATGATGGATATTAGTTTTGTTAAAATTCCTTTGGTTTTTACTATTACAGATAGCGGAAAAGTAAAAGACATTAAAATTTCAGGAAATTCAACAGTAAAGCTTGCAGGTTTTACTGGAAAACCTAGAAATGAAAGACTCATCAAAAAATATTTCGAATCGCAATCTATTGAAATTTGCAAAATGACTGAAGGCTTATGGATTCCAGCAAAAGAAAATGGGAACCCTATTTCAGACACTATTTCACATACATTTTCATTTTCAGTACAAAGGACTTATAAAAAGGTTTTTACTGGAGGAAATAATTTTATAGATTATAATTATGACAATTATGAAGACATAGAGAACTATCCTACGGACAGAATTTATAGGGATATGTCAAAAAACATGACAAATGCACTTTTAGGAAAAAGGTATCATGCAAACTCTACCAAATATGTTCAAAGGAATCAGTTATTAATTGCGGAAATACTTATTGATATAGCAAAATTAAAATTAGATAATAATGTTGATTTGCTTTTTGACCATGGAATTATAAAACAAAAGCTAAACAAATTAAACGAAGCTTGTGACAGTTTTGCAAAAGGTGCTATTTTAGGTGATACTGAAGCGGAGCAAATCAAAAATAAGTATTGTAAATAAGTTGTAAAGAAATTCCGGTACGAAAAGCCTTTCACACAATCCAAGCACATTCACAATTCGCTCAAAATCCAACCCTCAAACCAAAAATTGTAAATAAGCTTGTATTTTTCCCATAGAAGAATTTTGTTTTTTTCTCCCCCCTCTTGAAAAGAATAAAACACCCTCACCCGCAGAATCCCTGTCACTATTCATTAGTGTTGCACTACTATTCGCAACTAATCGTGACTTCCTAGAAAAGTGGGTAATGCCAACGGCTAACATTGCATATTCGCCAGTGGCGGTCTAGGTGCTCTATTGCAAAACCTTTAATTTCTATTAACTTTGCTGCTCACGGTTTTTGGTTCGGTGCAATAATCGCCACCAGCGTATATGCAAATAACGTTAGCTGTAAGCATAGCGCACCGGTGGGACAGAAGGGACAGTCAGCCTTTTTCATTGAGAAACTTTTGTGCAATTTTCAACGCCTCAAGCAAGCCATCGCTTCGTGCTTTGTTTTTTTCCTCCCCGCATAAAAAAATTAAAATCCCAACCGCACAAAATAGCACTTTGCCTTTTGTCACAATCACACAATCTAACACACCTTGCCAAAAGTCAAAAAGCTATTTTTACCGCCCCCAAGTACCTGCAATATTTAAATAGAGCAGGTTTTATCACATTGAAAAAAATTGATGCTTTTTGAGGAATGCAAGTGTAACTAAAAGTTAACAACTAATTAAGCCCAGCCCAATAGCTCTAACCAACCTGCATAATCATACCATTTTGAAGTTACTTTATTTTATCGAGAATTTGAACAGCGTCAGAGTTATGTAATCAACATACTGTCTGTCCTCTACGACCAGAGCCATCAAAATTAAGAGAATTACTTCTAAAATTCACACAGTAATTGGATGTCTTTACTATCTATTCTATTTACTGATAAATTATTTTACTCATTCTCACATTCTCTCCATCTGAAATTTTTATAAAATACATCCCTTTGGAATATGAGTTAATATTTATTGAGATATTAAATTCATTTGTCTGTATTTTTTGAAACACAACTTTTCCTAAAGCATCAAGTACATAAATATCAATAAGTTTTGAATTGTGTTGAGGAATGGTTACAGTAAATATGCCGCTGTTGGGATTAGGATAGATACTGAACATATCATTAAGAATAATGCTATTTCCCTCATCAGTCTTTTTGGAATCACTATTAGTAGTAACCTCACTATTTTCAGTAGGAGTACCTGTACTAAACACAGTTAGTGGATTATCATAATCTTCCTCTCCTCCAGAACTTCTTCCATTACCACAACCTCTTAAACATCCTTGAGTGGTTGCCCTGAAATTACTACCTGCAACTGCTCTAAACCCTGGGCCTAAACGAACTATAGGAGCATTAAAAGTAACTGATGTTCCGGTCTGAACAGTAACATTGTTTGCTGCCTCTATGGTAGTTGTTGCTTCATATACACCATTATAAGTTCTTGTACCTGCATTGGAAGGATTAGTGATGGCATTAACATTAGCACTTGTGTGCAAATCATTTGTATTTGAAAAATTCCAACTTACTCTACAAGGCTCATCTCCACCCATTGCCGATATCCATAAATTAGAGGTACTATTAGGACTTAGCCAATCTCTAAGTCTTGAAGTAGATGAACTACCCTCATCCCATGAAGCAGCAAAGCGGCCATAATAATCAGGCTCGTCAGAATCATCTCCGCAAAAACTCCATCCTCCCCATAATTGACCTATTACTCTTCCGCTTGCATCATATATGGGTGAACCAGAAGACCCTCGCGCAGTAACTCCAGATTCCCATTCAACTCTCCAAGCTTTAGTTCCCGATACTCCATTTAAAAACCATGTTTGTAAGTATTTTGTCCTATCAAGTTTTTTCTCGTAAAAAGAAATCTTTTTTATATCTCCATTTGGATGGTGTATGCCTACTCCAGAATTTGGCCTATCATCCGAATTGTCAAAACCATTAAAATACGTATTAAAATTACCTGGAGGTCTATCGTTTAATTCTATTAAAGCAAAATCGGAATTAGATCTTTTTGATCTAATTATTGAACCTGAAATAGAAAAAGTGGTTGGTGGAGGAGTGGAGGGAACTGAACAATCCTGACTTTGATAGTTAAAAATATATACCCAATCATTTATAGTAAAGCCGGCATCAGTCGTACCCTCTACACAATGATTGGCTGTAAGAAAATATGGTCGTAAGTCTCTTCTTTCATTTGTAATTAATGAACCCGTACATAAAGCAAGGAGATGATCAGAATTATCATCGATCAAAGCAATTAATGCAACACTTCGTCTTTGATTACACCAATTATTACCCTCAGGACATCTAACATTGATATGACAATCCTCGGAAGTCCCAAAAGTTCCGTCACCATAACCATCAATTATATGATTTCTGGTAAAAACATCTTTATAGGAGTGTATAAATGCCGATAAACTTAATTCAGGAGTAGAATTCACATTCGGAGGCTCATTATATTCTATTATTATTGATTCTCCAACAATTGGCCCTATAGAAAATCTCTTATTAGCTTTATTATTTATTTCTGTAAAGGCTCCTAAAATTTGTTTTTTATCACCACTATATGCGTAGAGTTTTGATCCTGTGGGCAAATAAAATGTATCAAATATTAGAAATCCAGAATATGAACCAATTGAAGTAAGTTGAAGTCTCCAGATTTTGCTTCCATCAGGTAAAGTCTCCCAACTTCCTGAATTGTTTATTCTGTAATCAATTTTGATTGGAACGGCAAAAGTATATCCCTTTGATGCTTCTCTTGCATTGATTGAATCCTTTTTCAATAACTCTTTATTGTTTAAGGATGGTAATATAATTGTTTCAATATTTCTTGCATCAAGCTGGGTACTATTAGAAATACTTAATGGGATTCCTTTCTCAGAAATTTGCGAATAAGCAAAAACAGTCGTCAGTATTAAACCTGCTCCGGATATTATTTTTTTTAAATTCATAATTAATATTTTACCTTAAATTCAATCAAATTATTTGAAGGTGTTTTTGGAATCAAAGCCCAATTTGATATGGGAAATATTGCTCTTTCATTTGTTTCCACTAAAGAAATTTTATATAAATATTTTTTTTCTATCTCATGGAAACAAACCTTCTTGATATACTTGTAATTTTTTTTTCTTTCTGGGTAGGGTTTTAAATATTGTCCTAAAAGAGTCTTCTGAGTAAAATCAATATTTGGAAGCACAACGGCTGAATCAAGATTGAAACTTTTAAATATTTCCTGATAAGTAGAATCATCTTGGATTATATATTCAGCATTTGTAAAAGGGATTTGAGGTAGGTTTATATTTTCAAATTCTACGGATGAATATTCTTTAGAACAAATATTTACTTCATCTTTTCTGCAACTATTATTAAATATTAAAATAATCAACAGAGAATAATATAGTGCCATTTTTTTCATAATTATCTAATTTTTAATCCTTGGAATTTCAATTTTTTATAAATCTTCTTTATTGACTTTAAATGCCAATATTTAAAAATACACAAGTATTATTTTCTTTCCAATTCTTCTATTCTTTCTCTTAGCAATTTATTCTCTTTAATTTAACTGAAAAACATTATTAAGAGAGTTCAAACTTATTACTTCTGATTCTTTTCAACGTGAATTTTAAGAAAATTCAATTCTTCAATCAATTTTTGATTTATTTTCTTCAATTCCTCTTGTTCTTTTAGAAGTAATTGTATTTTTTCCTCATGTTGAATTTGATAAAGACTTATTTCTTCTATATTTTGCAATAATCCTTCAGCAGTTTCGGTGATTCCCATTCCATTTTCTTGCATGTCGCTGGCAGGCTTAATATAAGGAAGATGTTTCTTTTCAAGAATAAAAGTTTTTCTTTCTTGCAGTGAAGGCAATTTATAATTGTTGTCGAAAACAAAATCACATCCTGTGGCAGTTACTATAACATCCGTTGCTCTTATTTGACCATTAACTTGTAATTTTGATTGAGGAGAGTTACATCCAATTCCAACATTGCCATTTACATCTATCATCATTCTAAATCCATACCCAATTTCTCCAATACCAAATCTTCCCCCACCTGCATATTGAATCTGAGATTCCCTTACACCACCACTTGTTACAGCCATCAAAGTTAGTCGGGAACCAAGAGTGCTTGTAAATATATCGATGCTTTGGTTACCCGCTCCTCTAATTTCAAGTTTTGCTCCAGGTATTGATGTTCCAATACCTATATTGCCATTGCTTCCAACATGGAATCTTGATCCAGAAATTTGTATATTCCCTCTTACATCAAGGCTCGATTGAGGATTATCAGTTCCAATTCCAACACTTGCAGGACATGAATTTCCTGTATAAATAACACCAGATTTATATGCCCAAGCAGGAGTAACAAGTGTATATAAAGGATTATCTGGATGGCTTGGAAGCCCTTCCCAGCAATCAGTAGCAAACAAACGTGCAATTAATTGATCAGTTGACAGAGGTGATAGTTTTCCATTCGGAGATATTTCAATTAATCTTTTTTCGTTTGGGAGTCCAATAAGTTTATCTAAAAAAATATCTTTTCTAATTTTTACATCTCCCTCTTTAGTGATCTCCACCCTTGTCGTATCTGCTGTAATAATTGATAAATCAGAATTTGTTTTTAGTCCTAATTGCTCTGTAGTATTTGAAGAAATGTTTCCGCCCATTTTAAAATGGATTGGAGGCTGTCCTTGCCCTTGGCTAAAAGCATTATAAGTGAAATTTGTAAATAACAATAACAAAACCACATTAAGTAAAAAGTGTAAATTATTTTTCATGGGAATAAATGTAATCGGTAAATAGCAATACACAACTTTTGGTAAATAAGAATACACAGAAAATGGAAACAAGAGTGCACAGCTTTTAAACTTCAAAGGGGGTACCCCCTTTGAAGTTTAAAAGGATATTTGTCG
>JACCXN010000097.1 GCA_013696965.1 Bacteroidota bacterium
TTCAATGCAAAAATAAAAGCTTTTAGGTCTGCTTTTAGAGGAGTTAGAAATGTAAGTTTTTTCTTGTTCAGATTAGCAAATATTTATGCTTAGAAATTTGCAGCCCCCAACTTTTCCGCTTGATCCGAAGTCGGGGGTTGAAAATCAGAAGAAATTTCACAAAAAAACCTGTATTATACTATGCATAAGCATCCCAAATTCAACCTTAAAAGAAGCCTTATTTAACCACCTCTATTTCTTTGATGGGATTTCGAAAAACAAATTCCTTGTCAAATACATCCAATACAATTATTGATTCTTCCTTTATTTTTCCGGCAAGTATTTGTTTAGACAATTCATTAAGCACATGTTTTTGCAAAACTCTTTTAAGTGGCCTTGCTCCGAATTGCGGATCATATCCTAATTGAGCGAGCCAATCCAATGCATCATCTGTTGCTGTTAATTTTATATTGTTTGCTTTTAACCTTTCTACAATAGCATTGAATTGTAATTCTGCTATTTTCTTTACATCTTCCCTGTTTAAAGGTGTAAACATTATAACTTCGTCAATTCTGTTTAAAAATTCCGGACGTAAGGATATTTTCAGCAAATCAAACACTTCCCTTTTTGCTTTAGCCATCATTTGCTCTGGTTCAAAATCATCTAATTTGCTGTAATGGTCTTGTATAATATGAGAACCTATGTTGGAAGTCATTATAATAATAGTGTTTTTGAAATTAACAACCCTGCCTTTGTTGTCAGTAAGTCTGCCATCATCAAGTACTTGAAGTAGAATATTAAATACATCGGGATGGGCTTTTTCTATTTCGTCAAGCAGCACAACTGAATATGGTTTTCTTCTAACTGACTCAGTCAGTTGTCCGCCTTCTTCATAGCCAATATATCCAGGAGGGGCTCCAATTAATCTGGAAACAGAATGCCTCTCCTGGTATTCACTCATATCTATTCTTGTAATACTGTTCTCATTGTTAAACAGAAATTCTGCCAATGCCTTTGCCAATTCTGTTTTTCCAACACCAGTAGTCCCAAGAAAAATAAAGGAGCCAATGGGTTTTTTTTCATCCTGCAATCCAGCACGACTTCTTCTTACTGCATCGGATATGGCCTCAATTGCTTCATTTTGTCCAACAACACGTTTGTGAAGTTCATCTTCCAGGTGTAAGAGTTTTTCTCTTTCGCTTTGCAACATCCTGCTAACTGGAATTCCTGTCCATCTGGAAACAACCCCCGCAATGTCTTCACTAGTTACCTCTTCCTTTATCATTGAAAAACCATCAGCTTGCAAGTCCTTAAGCTTTTGTTTATAAGATTCAAGGCTTATTTCAGCTTCCTTGATTTTTCCATACCTTATTTCTGCAACTTTTCCATAATCTCCTGATCGCTCAGCTTGATCTGCCTCCAGTTTTAGGTGTTCAATATTTTCTTTTTCTCTCTGGATACCCTCAACAATTTCTTTTTCGTGCTGCCATTGGGATTTTAATTTATTTCGCTCATCATTAAGATTCGCAATTTCTTCAGTAAGATTCTTTAATTTTTCATTGTCATTTTCACGTTTAATGGCTTCCCTTTCAATCTCAAGTTGTTTTATCTTTCTTTCTACTTCATCAAGTTCAACGGGCATTGAATTTATTTCAAGCCTTAATTTAGATGCAGCCTCATCAATAAGGTCAATGGCTTTATCAGGTAAAAATCTATCCGTAATATAACGCTGGGATAATTCAACAGATGCAATAATCGCCTCATCTTTAATTCGAACCTTGTGGTGGGTTTCATATTTTTCTTTAATTCCTCTTAAAATTGAAATTGCATCTTCAGCTGAAGGCTCATCCACCATTACTTTTTGAAATCTCCGTTCCAGGGCTTTGTCTTTTTCAAAATATTTTTGAAACTCATTTAGGGTAGTTGCTCCAATAGCACGCAGTTCACCTCTTGCAAGGGCTGGTTTTAAAATATTCGCAGCATCCATAGCACCTTCACCACCTCCTGCACCTATTAATGTATGAATCTCATCAATAAACATTATTATTTCACCTTCTGCACTTGTTACTTCTTTAATAACAGCTTTAAGCCTCTCTTCGAATTCTCCCTTATATTTGGCACCTGCTATTAAGGCTCCCATATCAAGTGAATATATTTGTTTGGATTTAAGATTTTCAGGAACATCACCGTTTATAATACGGTGAGCAAGGCCTTCTGCAATTGCAGTTTTACCAACTCCAGGCTCTCCAACTAAAATAGGATTGTTTTTTGTTCTTCTGGATAAAATCTGTAAAACCCTTCTGATTTCCTCATCCCGGCCTATAACAGGGTCAAGTTTTCCATTTTGAGCAAGTTCATTCAGGTTTTTTCCATATTTATTTAATGCATCATAGGTTTCTTCAGCACTTTGGCTAGTTACTTTTGATCCTTTACGTAACTCTGTTATTGCTTTTTTTAAATCCTTTTCACTTATGCCATTGTCCCTCATCATTTGAGCAACACTATCACTTCCTGCCAGAATTCCTAGTAATATATGTTCAATTGAAACATATTCATCCCCATATTCTTTAAGATAGTTTGATGCTTTGCTTAATGCTTTATTTGCAGGAGCTGATAAATACGGTGCAGCTCCCCCCGAAACTTTAGGATAGGAGTCAATAATACTATCCAACGTTTTTCTGAAAACGAGGATATTAACATTGCATTTTTTTAATAAAAAAGGAACAACAGTATTATCGCTTTCTAATAATCCTATTAATATATGTCCTGTTTCTATAGCCTGATTATTACCAGAAGCAGCAATTTGCATAGCATTTTGGATTGCTTCCTGGGATTTGATTGTGAAATTATTCAGATTCATAAATTCTTTTTCTTTAATTTAGAATGCCAAATCAATTTTTATACCTTTTGATTTTAAGGAGTTAAGTGGAAAAAATGACACACAAATTCAAGCCTTGCTGTCATTTTGGCTATTTGTGCTGCTGTTTTGGATTAAACATAGGAAAAATAAAAAAATCATTCTATTAACAATTCCCCCAAAAGAAATGAAAAGCTATAAGGTCTCAAAGACAGCAAAGATTTTTGCTTTACGCTCTTTCCCAGTTAAATGATCCGTTTAGCTTTATTAAGAAGAACAAAATAAAAAAGACCGGTTCAGAAGAACCGGTCTTTTTTATTCATTAGAAAAATTGGAATTGTATTATCTTTTTTTCTCTTTAAGTCTTGCTTTTTTACCAGTTAATTCTCTGATATAAAATATTCTCGCCCTTCTAACAACGCCTACTTTATTCACTTCAATTTTGTCAATAAAAGGAGAAGTAATAGGGAAAATTCTTTCAACACCAATATTGTTTGAAATTTTTCTAACAGTAAAAGTTTCAGTAACACCAGAGCCTTTTCTCTGAATTACAACACCTTGAAACTGCTGAATTCTCATTTTTTCACCTTCTTTTATTTTGTAATGCACTGTTACAGTATAACCAGCCTTGAAAGCCGGAAATTCGGGTTTTGTGCTTAATTCGTTCTCAACAAATTTAACTAATTCCATTTTTTTAGTTTTTTTAATATCAAATACTATCCCTTTTTCAGGGCTGCAAGTTTACGGAAATATTTTCAATAAACAGAACATTTCAAAAAATATTCTGCTAATCATGATTTTTTTTCCTTTTCTCTGTTTAGAAGGTCAGGTCTTCTTTCCAAGGTTCTTTTCAAGGATTGCTCATGTCTCCATTGGTCAATGATTTTGGAATTGCCTGAGAGAAGAATTTCCGGAACTTTTAAACCTTGATAATCAGCAGGTCGTGTGTAAACAGGAGGAGCTAATAAATTATCCTGAAAAGAATCTGATAGGGCAGAGGTTTCATCATTTAAAACCCCTGGTATTACTCTTATTATAGTATCACACAATACTGCTGCGGCTAATTCACCTCCTGTTAACACGTAATCTCCAATTGAAATTTCCATGGTAATATATTTGTCTCTTACTCTTTGATCAATTCCTTTATAATGTCCACAAAGAATAATAATGTTTTTCATAGAGGACAATTTATTGGCTATTGATTGTTGAAGTTGAATGCCATCAGGTGTCATATAAATGATTTGATCATAAATTCTTTGCTCCTGTAGCTTTTCTATGCATTTGGCAATGGGTTCAATCATCATAACCATACCCGCGCTGCCTCCATAGGGTGCATCATCAATAGTTTTATGTTTGTTTGAGGAATAATCCCTGATATTGTGCAAATGAATTTCCGCCAAACCCTTTGATTGTGCTCTTTTAATAATAGAATCAGAAAAGGGACTATCAAGCAACTGGGGCAAGACAGTTAGAATATCTATTCTCATGTAAAATTATTTTTTGTAAAAGTATATTAAATAGAATTAACCATCTATTTGTTTATTGAAATAACGCAATTATCATTAATTTAAAGTATTTATTGAACCAAAATCTAAAAAACATAAATCAATCGGTTTGTAAAATGAGATAAAAGTTGTTGCATAAAAAATGCCTTTATATTTATCAATTCTGGAAATAAATCTGATATATTTGTAAATTAAAATACATAAACAATGGCTGAAATCAGATACAACTGGACCAAACAAGAAATTTTAGAAATTTATAACACACCGCTCTTGGAGCTTATTCATAAAGCTTCGAATGTACATAGAACGCACCATGAACCCAATCAAGTGCAGGTAAGTTCGCTTGTATCAATTAAAACAGGTGGTTGTGTTGAGGATTGTTCCTATTGTCCACAGGCTGCAAGGTATCATACTGATGTGAAAGTTCATAAATTAATGCCTGTTAATGAGGTATTGGTAATGGCAGAAAATGCAAAAAACTCAGGAGCATCAAGAATGTGTTTGGGAGCTGCATGGAGAGAAGTAAGAGATAATAAGGATTTTGATACCGTTCTTGAAATGGTAAAGGCAATTAATGGAAAAAACATGGAGGTTTGTTGTACACTTGGTATGTTAACAGAATCTCAGGCCGAAAGATTAGCTGATGCAGGATTGTATGCATACAACCACAACCTGGATACTTCTGAAGAAAATTATGAAAATATTATTAGCACCAGAACTTATCAGGACCGCCTGGATACTTTGAAAAATGTTCGAAAGGCAAATATTACTATATGTTCAGGTGGAATTATAGGCATGGGTGAATCTGTTGAAGACAGGGTAGGAATGCTTTTTACTTTAGCAAAAATGAACCCACATCCCGAATCTGTTCCAATTAACGCACTTGTAGCTGTTCAAGGTACTCCACTTGAAAACCAGCCCATTGTTCCTGTTTGGGACATAGTAAGAATGATTGCTACTGCCCGTATGGTTTTTCCAGGTACAGTGGTTAGGTTATCAGCAGGTAGAACCAATATTTCTCTTGAAGGCCAGGCATTGTGTTTTTTGGCTGGAGCAAATTCTATTTTTGCTGGTGATAAATTGCTTACAACACCTAATCCTGATTTTAATGAGGATAATGAAATGTTTAAAATTCTGGGCCTTACACCAAAAGCACCTTTTAGTAATAACAAACAAGCAATAACTAAAAAAGAAGAATCAATCCTTTAATTTTTTTAATTTACATTGTTGTGGAGTTGCATGAATAAATGCAACTCCTTTTAGTATATGGATCCTATAGAAAATTACATATCAGAGCGTTTAGATTATAGGAAAAAGCAGGGGTTGTACAGAAGTTTAGCTGTGGAAAATAATCTTATTGACTTTGCATCCAATGATTACCTGGGTTTTGCTTATTCAAACAAGGCTATGAAATGGGAAGAAATGGCTATATGTAATTTTAATAGCACAGGTTCTACGGGTTCTCGTTTAATAACAGGTAATACTAAATATGCTGAAGAATTAGAACAGTTTATTTCAGAATTTCATAAAGCAGAGGCCGGTTTAATATTCAATTCTGGCTATGATGCAAATCTTGGTTTGCTTTCATCCTTGCCCCAAAAGGGGGATACAGTTATATATGATGCCTATATTCATGCTTCCATAAGAGATGGCATAAGACTTAGTAATGCCTTTCATTTTTCTTTTAAACACAATGATATAAAGGAATTTACCAGTAAAATTAAAAGGGCCAAAGGCAGAATTTTTGTTGCTGTGGAATCCGTGTATTCTATGGATGGAGATTTTGCTCCTTTAATTGAAATGGTTAATATATGTGAACAGTATAATGCTTATTTAATAGTAGATGAAGCACATGCAACAGGAGTTTTTGGTGAAAATGGCTCAGGAAAAGTAGTTGAGTTAGGACTGGAAAAAAAAATATTTGCAAGGATCCATACTTTTGGAAAGGCTCTTGGATGTCACGGTGCTATTGTTGTTGGAAGTAAAAATCTTCGTGATTACCTGATTAATTTTTCCCGACCATTTATTTATACTACTGCACTGCCTTTATCTTCCCTTATTAATATTAAAACGGCTTATGCGAAATTGATTGATAGTGAAAAAGATTTATTGAGGATAAAAAAGGCAACGGAATACTTTAGAAGGAATATTAAATTAAAACATCCTTTTGAGTTAATTCAAAGCACAAGTCCAATTCAGTGTATACTTATTCCGGGAAATGAAAAGGCAAAATCTTTTGCAGAGGAAGCACGTAAAAATGGTTTTGACATTAGGGCTATCCTAAGCCCTACTGTTCCTAAGGGAAAAGAAAGAATCAGAATATGCATTCATGCCTTTAATACGGATGAACAACTAACAGCCTTAGTTAATATCATTCATTCCATAATGAATAAAAAAGGTCAATTTATTTAATGAGAAAGATATTTGTAACAGGAATAGGTACGGAAGTTGGGAAAACTATTGTGTCTGCAATTCTTACAGAGGCGCTGCAGGCAGATTATTGGAAACCAGTACAAACAGGATCAATTTATACAACTGATTCTGATTTTGTAAAAAATATGATTTCCAATTCCAAAACAATTATTCATCCTGAGAAATATTGCCTTGAACAGCCCTTGTCACCACACGCTGCTGCTGAATTAGAGAAAATAAATATATATTTAAAAGAGTTAGAATTACCAAAAACAGAAAATGATTTGATAATAGAAGGTGCAGGAGGAGTAATGGTTCCTTTAAATGAGCATGAATTAATGTTGGACATGATTCAGCATTTCGATGCCCAAACAATTGTAGTTATTAAAAATTATTTGGGAAGTATTAATCATTCATTGTTAACAATCGATGCTTTATTTAAAAGAAATATAAATATTCTGGGTGTTGTTTTTAATGGGATTTCCCAAAGTTCATCTGAAGACCTGATTCTAAAATATACAGGGCTTAAATGTCTTGGTAGAATTGCTATTGAAAAAGAAATGAATAAGGAAGTTATTTTAAAATACGCAAATCTTTTTAAAAAAATATGACTCTAAACAAAAGAGATGCCGCTGTTATTTGGCATCCTTACACCCAACATAAAACACCGGATCTTCCTATTGCTATTTGCAGTGCAAAAGGTGCTTATATATATGATGAAAAGGGCCAGGAGTATATTGATGCCATAGCCTCATGGTGGGTAAATATTCACGGTCATTCACATCCATTGATTGCAGAACGAGTTTATCAGCAGTTTCAAAAACTAGAACATGTTATGTTTGCTGGTTTCACCCACTTTCCTGCCATTGAGCTGGCCGAAAAGCTGCTTGAGAAACTGCCCAAGAATTTGGGAAAGATATTTTATTCAGATAATGGCTCAACTGCAGTGGAAGTTGCAATTAAAATGGCTATTCAATATTGGTATAATAAAGGAATAACAAAAACAAAAATCATTGCTTTTAAAAACGGTTATCATGGAGATACTTTTGGTGCCATGTCCGTTAGTTCGAGAGATAATTTTACAAAACCATTTATTCCTTTCTTGTTTGATGTTGAGTTTATTGATTTACCATTAAAAAACAAGGAGGCAAAATCAGTCAAACAATTAACTGAATTGGCTGAATCTGGCAATGTTGCTGCCTTTATTTTTGAACCCCTGGTACAAGGTGCAGCGGGAATGGTAATGTATTCTCCATCTATTCTTGAAGAATTACTTGGTATTTGTTCAAAACATAATATTCTCACCATTGCAGATGAGGTTTTTACAGGTTTTGGCAGAACTGGTAAGTTCTTTGCCATTGATCATCTTCAAAAAGTAGTAGATATTGTTTGTCTGTCAAAAGGTATTACAGCAGGTGCTTTGCCTTTGGGAGTTACTGCATGTACAAATGAAATTTTCAATGAATTTGTATCAGGAGATAAAGCCAAAACATTTTTCCATGGTCATTCTTTTACTGCTAATCCACTGGCTTGTGCTGCAGCACTTGCCAATTTAGAACTTTTTGAAAATCCAATTGTATTTGATGACATTAAACGGATTGAAAAAAAACACGAACAGTTTATTAAATCGTTACACGGGTTTAAAAAGACAATAAGGGAGCTAAGAAAATTAGGAACTATACTTGCTATTGAAATAAGCAGTGATGATGAAACAGGCTATTTCAATGAGCTCAAAGATTACATTTATCCCTTTTTCATTCAAAGAAAAATTGTAATTAGGCCACTGGGCAATATTATCTATATTGTTCCTCCTTATTGCATTTCAGACAAGGATTTGGATACTATTTATAGTGCAATAAAGGAATGTTTAACCTTATTA
Source organism: Bacteroidota bacterium (assembly GCA_013696965.1). NCBI lineage: Bacteria > Pseudomonadati > Bacteroidota > Bacteroidota bacterium. The sequence continues at coordinate 8,633 of JACCXN010000097.1, forward strand.
AAAAACGGAACATTAAAAAGCAATCTTCAACAACAATGGGTAAATGGATAATGTAAAATATTTAAGTGAAAGAGTAAGTGTTTCTCAAACAAAAGAATCGCTGAGTATAGTAATTACGCCAGATGTGGAACCATTAAAGCAAACATTGTTGTCAACATGGGTTGTTTTTTGGTCATTTGCAGGACTTGTTATTCTAACCCAAATATTTGGAGAATATAGTAGGGAACAAAAAACATTCATGTTCATATGGCTGCTTTTTTGGGCATATTTTGAATATGTTACTGTTTATGCCTGGGTTTGGAAGAAATACGGATTTGAAAAATTGACCATAATGGAGGGTAAATTGAATTACAGGAGATTTATCAAAGGAAAAGGTAAAATGAAAATCTTTAACATTTCCTCGATTAAAGACATAAATATAACCCAAGAAAGCGCCAATTCAATATTCTCAAACCTGAATAATTCGTATTGGGTAGTTGGAGGTGAAAGAATTAGTATTGATGAAAATTCCAATAAAACAAAATTTGGAATAAAGTTAACAAATACAGAAGCTGTTTCAGTTGTAAAACTTATAAAAAAATACCTATAAAAGAGTATTAGAACTTAGCTCTCGAACTTCTTTTTTGAAGGGTATAATTAAGGGAGAACATTGCAAATAAATAAGCATCATTGCGGCCTTTAATATCCCCTCTTTGATTAGATGGATGAGTTTTACCATTTTCATCATACTGGTATGGGAATTTTCCAAGATTAGGATCTGCTAAATCTGCTGCTTTATCTCCTTTTAGGTCCCTTAACTTTTTATTGTCATAATAATTACCACCCACATCATCCATATAATCAGTGAATGTTTTTCTATATCCTATTTCAAGACCAATCTTCCAATATCTGTCAATTGCGTATCGTGCACCCAAGCCCATAGGAATTGCAACATTTATTCTTGAATATTTAGGTTTTCCACCTGGTTGTCCTTGTCCTTCAGTTCCTAAAGGTTGAAGCGCAACCCAGCTGCCATTGTAAACTGCTTTAGGATTAAAATAGAATGCTCCAAAACCAATAAAACCATAATAGGTTGTGTTTTTTGCTCGCATTCCCCTTGCTCCTTTAATATTATACCTGTTTCCTGATTGTTCCTGATTAAAATACATTTCGTAAACTCCGGAAATTTCAACTATATGAGAACGAAAATGCAAATTTCTGTTGTTCCTGAAAGGTTCAGCAGTTAATTGATCGTCTCCCTTTAGTATACCCCATATTACAGAGCCACGTACTTTTGAGTATGGATTTAATGTATATCTGTAGCCAAAACCAACTGCAGGTCGAGTCATAACTGGTTCCAGGTCTAAAACAAAAGGACTGGCAGTTCTGTTTAATCCACCCAAGTCACCAAGAAAATTGGTAGCCCCTAAACTGTAAATTACTTCCTTCCTTTTTCTTTTCCAAGGTTGAGAAAAGGAGTCGGTAATTAGGAATAACAACAAAAATAATACTGTGACTAGGGTCTTCATTAGCGGGAAATACATGTTTTTATTACAAAATCGAAGTAAAATTATAAAAAATAATCAATAATCGCTTAATTTTTTTTTATAATTTTTTTTCCATTAGAAAGTGTTGAATACTATCCCACATAAGATAGGATTTAGCAATTAATTGATAACCGTTTTTAAGATAAAAATTAATTGCATTCTCTCTTGCGTGTAGAGTTAAGGAAGTCATTTTTTTTTCCCTGGCTTTATTTTCCATGTATTTAAGCAAGCTTGATCCAACCCCGTTACTTCTTTTATTTTGATCAACACCCATGAACCTAACCTGGCCCTCATTAGAATTGTTTTGCTGAAGGCGAATAACCCCAAATAGTGCACCTTGCTCATCTACGGCCATTGCATGAACACAATCCTTTTCCATTCCATCTCTTTCACTTCCCAAGGGTTTGCCCCAAGGCTCTCTTAATACTTTCCACCTAAGGGTATAGTATGCCTCATATTCCTGGGGGGTGGAAGGTTCTTTAATAGTCATAAAAAATCTGATTTAAAGGCTATGCTTTTAATTGTTTTTGTTACTTGTCCCTGATTGTTTTCTTCCAGAATCATGTTTTTTGCTTCAGGTTGATTAAATACTTCTTCTAAATTTTTAATTAATCCGGCAGGTATGTTTTTTGTTTCAAATTTTTTCATGAGTCCCTTTGAATGGTGCTTTTTTAATTCAATTGTCAATAAATCAGAAAGCTGTTTGCGGTTTTTAATTCTGCATGTGTTTGTTTTATAATCCTCTTGGTCTGATATATTTAAAATAGTACATAAACTTTTAAACTGTTTATCACTTCCAATGGCCATAACGATTGATTTTCCATCCTTTGTACTAAAAGTTTCACCATAAGGTGCTATATTAGGATGAATAGATCCTATTGGTTTTGGAACTATTCCCTGCATTAAATAATTGGAAGCCTGGTTTACGAGAGAAGCTATTGCAGATTCATATAAAGTTGTACTTACGTATGAGCCCTTCCCAGTCCTTTCTTTATGAATGAGAGCAATTAAAAGAGCTTGTTTTAATTGATGTGCAGCCAATACATCAATAAGGGCCACAGGCATTTTTACAGGTCCGGATTGTTCTGTGCCATTCATGGACATAAAACCAGTTTCAGCCTGTAATACAACATCAAAGGCTACTCTATTAATCCCTTTTGGAAAGCCACCAAGAAAAGCATAAATGAGTTTTGAATTTAACTTCTTAATGGTATTGTAATCCATTCCGAGTTTTTCAGCATCTCCTTCCTTGAAATTCGATATTAATATATCAGCATTCTTTAAAAGCGCATAAAGTTTGTTTTTTCCTTGTTTTGAATTTAAATCAATAAAATGAACTTCCTTATTATAATTAACGCTGCTATAATAGGCGGAAACAGATGATTGCGGTGATTCTGACTGGGTTTTCCACTGACGCGTTACATCACCTCCCGTTAAAGGGTTTTCAATTTTTATCACCCTTGCTCCAAGTTCAGAAAAAAACATTCCGGTTGCAGGTCCTGCCAGAACACTTGCCAGTTCAATTACAGTTAATCCTTCAAAAAAGTTCATTTTTAATTTTTTTATGAAGTCCATAAATTATTGGATTGCCTTCCCTTATATGTACTTGAAAGTCATCGATAAAAAATTCATTTTGATATTTATTCCAAATAAATGCTGAAAGTTTAATGTTTTTCAACCCTTTTGTATCTATATCTGAAAACTTAATGGAATGATAAACCTTAGACCAGTTGTTAGTTACAGGAAATTCATTTACCTCAGATGCGCCCCAATAAATTAAAGTATCTTCCGATTTGAGTTGTACAACCAAAAGGCCTTGTTTGATATAGTTTTGATATAATCGAAACGATACATCAAAACAATCATACTGTCCAAATATTACACTATCAAGAGCTATTTCTAGTGTTGGGCCCCATTCCTGTTCTGATGCCATGAAAAAAGATTGTTTTCCTGAATAACTTACAATGTCAGTTAAATTCTCCAATGCTTGACCAAAACCGGAATTTAGGGTATTTTCAAAATCATTCGAAATAATAATATCATTCCGAATTGATTTATTTACTAATTTGTTTTTTGCAAAAAAATAGGAAGTGCCTCCATCATAATCTCTTCTTTCAAGCACTTGAGGGTAATATTCCATTATTCCGGGAACCATTGTATGTGCACTCCCATGTAAAAAAGAAAATGAAAGATTGCCTTTGCCCGAATCCCTTACAAATTCTAAAAATGCCTTTTTATTCGGGAAATTGGAATACCAGGTAAAGGTGGAATCTAAATTTAGCGTTTTCAAATAATGATTTGTAATATCTTCAAAAGATTCGATAATTCCAGTATATTCCTGGTTTCCAAACTCCCGGTAATTTTTGTCGTTTTGAACCAAGGCATCCTTAAAAAAAGAATTGTAAAAAACCTGATAGTGATTTCTATTTACAACAAGGGTAAAAATGTTGATTCCAACAATAGTTATTAAAGTAATAAATTTAATCGGGAAGTTGTAATTCTTAATATTTCCAAAAATAACAAGGAAGAAAAAAGGAAAAGAAAAAAGAAGTCCGGAATATTGGATTACAGGATTTACATAATAGGAGTATAAAAATCCAATGGTAAGTGGAGTTAGAAACCATAATACAGCTATTATCCAATATTTATTACGAAAAAATTTTTCTTTCAAAGGATTAATAAAAGATAAAAGAGAAATAAATAGTGCAGGTATTAGTGCAAAATAGGAGAAATGAAAAATATACATGACATATTCCAGAAAGAAATTATAAGTAGGTTTGGGTAGCCAGTTTCCAACCCCTCCAATGTTTAACTGATGAAAAAAAATGGAGAGATGGGGAATATATAAAACAAATATCATTGCCCCTGAAATGAGGTATTTAACATAAAATTTTTTGTTGATAAAAAACAATCCTGTTAGACCAACAATTGCTGCAAACAGCAAACTAAAATGATGATTGTAAGCACAAATAGCGCTAAAAAGTACAAATAATGCGGAATGTTTAAAGAATTTATCTTCTGGTTTAAAAACTATTTTGTCCCAATAGTAAACCATTGCCAGAGCGAAAAAAAGACCTGAAATATAAGGCCTTGCCATTTGACTGAATATTATTGTGTATTGAATGCTGGCGCAATATGCAACAGCCAACAAGCCGGTAAAAGGATTAAACCACTTTTTTCCAATAATATAGACTAAAATAAGGGTTCCTATTCCAAAAAAGATAAATGGAAGTTTAACTATAAGTTCAGAACGACCAAACAACATAACATAGTAATGTATAAATACCTGAACACCGGCAGGATGAACGTCAGTTTCTATCACACCTTTGGCGATTAAATCACTAAAATTGTCATAATAGGTTCTGAATAATGCACTAAACTCATCATGTGTAAATGGAATTTCAAATGGGGAAATAAACCTTAAAACAATACCAATTGCAATTAAGGAATAAAACAAATAATTATCTTTTTTATCCATTTTGATTAATCAGGTGATAAAAATATAAACAGAGTCCGAAAGTATAAAAAACTAGAGCAAAAGGATTAAGAAAAAGAAATAAAAAGAAAGAAACGGGGAATTTCAGGAATGTTATTTAAAAAGAGAGAAAAATTAAAAAAGGATAATTGTTGTAAAATGAGTGCCCGGAACTGGATTCGAACCAGCACAACCTAATGGTCGCCACCCCCTCAAGGTGGTGCGTCTGCCAATTTCGCCACCCGGGCTTAAAATCGCTGCAAATATAGGATGAATTTTAATTTTTGATAAATTTATTTAAAAAATAAACTACTGGATTTTTACCTCCTGGTTTTGCCTTAAAGCATGCTCCGATACTATAAAATCCTGCCATGCTTTTAATTTATCTTCTTTTAATACTCTAGGAAATTTATTTTGTCCACCTTCCTTATTTTGCATTTTTAACCATTTATAAAAATAATAACTTGGTATTACATCTACATAAATTTCCTTTAATGAAATGTTTCGCTTGGTTTTATAATCTTTGTTTAATTCCTTAAGTTTTCTATCGAGTTTGTCTTTTATTATTTGGGCAGAAGTTGTATCATCCGTACCTATATACCATTGATGTGCAAATAGGGATTGATAAGGAACTCCTGTAACTGTAAACTCTCTTATGTCAATCTTTAATTCATCTGAAACTTGTCTTATTGCCTCATTCATATTGTCAACACTTAAATGCTCTCCAATTAAACTTAAAAAATGTTTTGTGCGTCCTGTAATTATAATTTCATTTTGTTTATCACCTGTAAATTTTATTACATCACCTATAAGATAACGCCATGCACCGGAACATGTTGAAATTAAAATTGCATATTCTGTATCAGGTAGAGTTTGATCAATTGATAAAATTATTGAATCAGGTTTCAGATCTCCATCTTCGGTAAAATTTTCTTCTGTAAAAGCTATAAATTCGAAAAACACCCCATTATCTAAAACAAGGCTAAGTGTTTTATTGGAAGGTTGAGATTGATAAGCAAGGAAACCTTCAGAGGCCAGGTAAGTTTCCATGTAAATTAGGGGTTTGCCTAATAATTTGTTAAATCCATTCATGTATGGTTCCAGTGCAACTCCACCGTGAACAAATATTTTAAGATTTGGCCATATTTCATGGATGTTCTTAACCCTATTAAAAGAAATAATTCTTTCAAGCAAAATTTGATTCCATGAGGGCACGCCCATAATAACTCCTACATCCCATTTTGAAGCATTTCGGGCAATTGCATCAATTTTATCTGACCAATCTTTAATTGAAGCAATTTTTTTTCCCGGTCTATAAAATCCTTTAAACCAAAAAGGGAGTTGTAATGCTTGTATTCCAGAGAGATCCCCTTCAAAATAACATCCTTTATCTGTTAATGAAGTGCATCCGCTTATCATGAGCACTTCTGTCTCAAAAAAACATTCTGGCAAATCATAATGTTCAAGTGTAAACAATTGCCTTACACCTGTTTTTTGGATAGCATTAATCATATCCTGTGTAAGGGGTATATATTTTGTTGATGCCTCTGAAGTTCCTGAACTGGTTGCAAAATATTTTACTTTACCTGGCCAACACACGTTTTCTTCACCCTGGCGTGCGAAAGACCACCACTCTTTATTTATTTGGGAATAGGTAAATACAGGTACATTTTCTTTAAATAAGTGTAATAAATGATCATCTGAATTTCTTTTTAATATTTCATTGAAATTATATTTAAAACCAAAATCAGTATGTCTTGCTTTTTTCAGTAGACTTTTAAGCTCATTTATTTGCATTTTAGCAGGAGTATTATTAGTGCCTTCAATGCTTTTGAATAATTTTATACAGCTCTTGATCAAAGTTCCTAATACTGCCATAAATTTTCTTTTTAGTATAAATTTTGAATCCCCTTAAATGAAATTCTTTTAATTTTCAATTTTGACAAAGTTTAATTTCAACTTACATTTACCCTTTCTTGAATTTACTAAAAAAATCTTTAAAAATGAAAAAAGTACTGATAGCCAACAGAGGGGAGATTGCATTAAGGATTATGCGTTCCTGTAAAGAAATGGATATTAAGACAGTTGCAGTTTTTTCGGAGGCAGATAGAAATGCACCTTTTGTAAAATATGCAGATGAAGCTGTTTGTATTGGCCCGCCAGCTTCAAGTGAATCCTATTTATTGGGAGATAAGATTATAGAAGTATGTAAAAATTTGGAAGTTGATGGGATTCATCCCGGATATGGATTTTTATCAGAAAATGCAGGTTTTTCAAGAAAAGTAATTGAAAATGGTATAATTTTTATTGGTCCATCTGCTGAGGCAATGGAAATAATGGGTGATAAGCTTTCTGCTAAAGCCGCTGCAAAGGAATATCAAATTCCCATGGTTCCTGGTACGGAAGGAGCAATTGGCGATATTGATGAAGCCAAAATGGTAGCAACACAAATTGGATTTCCCGTTTTAATAAAGGCCTCGGCTGGAGGTGGTGGAAAGGGAATGAGAATTGTTGAAAAGGTTGAGGACTTTGAAGAACAAATGAAATTGGCAGTTAGCGAAGCAATTTCTGCTTTTGGCAATGGTGCTGTTTTTATTGAAAGATATGTTTCAGGCCCAAGACATGTGGAAATTCAGATACTTGCAGATTCACATGGAAACTATGTCCATCTTTTTGAAAGAGAATGTTCTATTCAAAGAAGACATCAAAAAGTTATTGAAGAGGCTCCATCAGTTGTATTAACACCTGAATTAAGAGAAGCTATGGGTAAGTGTGCCGTTGATGTTGGCCGTGCCTGTAATTATACTGGAGCAGGAACTGTTGAATTCCTTGTAGATGAAAACAAAAAGTTTTATTTCCTTGAAATGAATACCCGACTTCAGGTAGAGCATCCTGTAACTGAAATGATTACAGGTTTGGACCTGGTTAAAGAGCAGATAAAAATTGCCAGAGGTGAAAAACTTTCTTTTTCCCAGGAAGATTTGAAAATAAATGGCCATGCCATTGAAGTAAGGGTATATGCTGAGGATCCAAAAAATAATTTTTTACCTGATATTGGAACCTTAAATACCTATAAACGACCACAAGGAATGGGTATTCGTGTTGATGATGGTTTTGAGGAAGGCATGGAAATACCAATTTATTATGATCCCATGATTTCAAAATTGATAGCCTTTGGCAGCAACAGGCAAGAGGCAATTACAAGGATGTTAAGGGCAATTGATGAATATGAGATTTCAGGAGTGGAAACAACATTAGGATTTTGTAAATATGTACTTAATCATCCTGATTTCACCTCTGGTAATTTCAATACCCATTTTGTAAAACAGCATTTTGTTCCTGAAGTTTTAGTTTTTGAACATGAAGATGAAGCAGAAATAGCCGCAATAATAGCTGCTTTTGAAACCAATAACAAAAATAAACCAATTGCAAAAGTTTTGAATGAAAACATAGATTCTTCCTGGAAACGCAACAGAAGTTGAATTGAAATTCATACTAATAATAATAAACTTCTTTTTCTGTTTTAATTCATTGGTATGATAATTGAAAAAACGTGCTGAAACTGATTATGAAAGACATCTTTTGCATAATAATCCTGTTTTTCATCTTTTTTGATTCAGATGGACAGGATAGTAGTGGCAAAAATTCATTCAATACTAATATTCATCCAACTACAACCGATAGTTTAGTTAATCAAAAAAAAAGAGCAGGAATTACAACAGGAACTACAGTTATGGCAAAAGTAATTGATGGAGATACACTGGCTATTATTACATTAAAGGAATTTTCTGTTTATTCTCCAAGGGTTTTTAAAACTGAAAAAGAAGCAAATAAATATGGCCGGTTACTAAGAGATGTTAAAGCAGCCTATCCCTATTCAAAAATAGCATCCGAAAAACTGAAAGAATACAATACTGCTCTAAAAGGGTTTAAAACTGAAAGGGAACGTAAAGAATTTCTGAAAGTCGCTGAAATTCAAATGAAAGCTGAATTTGAAAATGATTTAAAAAATTTAACAATTAGACAAGGTAGAATTCTTATAAAACTTATTGATAGGGAAACAGGAAATTCATCCTATGATTTAGTAAAGGATTTAAAGGGAACATTCTCTGCTTTTATGTGGCAATCAATTGCACGATTGTTTGGTTCATCTCTTAAAGACAGGTATAATGCAGACGAAGATGATAAAATGATTGAGGAGATTATAATTCTAATTGAGAAAGGAGATGTGTAATCCAATCCTGGATACAAAAGATTGATTATTCCTTAAATTATTTTATTTTTTCAAACCCTTTAATCTGTTTTTTATCTCCTTTAAATTGGTGGTATTCGTTAACATGAATTTTAAAAACATAAATCTGCAGCCTCCTCACCAATTAAACTTCCAATTGCAACACCCATTCCACCAAGCCTTACAGCACAAACTACGTTTTCAGACAAGTTTTTAACTATAGTTGTTTTATTTGTTCCAATACCCATAATTCCACTCCATTTGTAATCAACTGTATATTCTGTTTCTGGAATTATGGTTGTTTTCAATAGATTTTCCAGACTTTGTTGAATTGTATCCGTTAGTCCCAATTCAAAAGTTTCCTCACCTTTAAAATCTAAATTTCTTCCACCCCCGATTAACAGTCTTTGACCAATATTTCTAAAATAATAATAACCCCTGTCGTAATGGAATGTGCCTTTTAATTTTAAATTTTTTATTTTTGAAGTAACTAGCACTTGCGCTCTAGCAGGATTTACCTCCAGGTGAGGGAAAAGTTGTTTCGCGAATCCATTGGTTGCTACAATAACCTTGGTAGAGGTGAAAGTGTTTTGGGTTAAAGTTTCAATCCTTACTTTTTTTCCCTCATCATGAATTGAACTAATTCCGATATTATTAATTAGTATAATTCCGAGTTGCTGGGCAAGCAATATCAGGTTTTTTATCATTTCACCTGTATCTATTTGTCCCTCTAATCTATTTTTAATCAAATGGTTAACGTTATTAAAGCCAAATTGACTTATTTTTTCATCAGCAATTCCGTAAACATCTTTTTGTTTTGTAATAGAATATAAATGTTTATTTAAATAAGGTATCCGATCCGCACAAGTATTAAATAATTCTTCATTGGTAAATAATTCAAAACTTCCGTTGTTCTCATATTTTATGTTGTTATCACCCAACATGTTTCTAAGTTTAATTAAGCCCAGCCATCTTTTTTCCACCAAGGCAAATGTTTCATCCTCAGTTTGTTTTGTTAGGTCTTCAATAATTTCTGATGGACTTCCGAAGCAGGCAAAGCCAGCGTTTTTACTACTTGCTCCGCTTGGTAAAATACCTCTTTCCAGGATGAGGACTTTTTTAAAAGGATATTTTTTTTTGTATGAAATTGCGGCATTTAGACCAACAATACCGCTTCCAATTACTGTTAAATCAATATTAGCGAAAAAACTTTCACATTCCCAAAAACTTAAGTTCATCTAATTATTGTTTGAAAAATATATTAATTTTAGCGGTGATTTTTTTATATTTGCACACATAACAGCACTTGAAAAAACTGTAATTTATATTATGCAATTAATTTTTTCCCATCAAATCCCAAATCTACTTAAAAGGTTGTTCGGAAAAAAAAAATTACTGTTTTTAATTTTCTTTCTCCAGTGTACCTTATTATTTCCTCAGCAAAAATGGAAATTTGAAGTTCTTTCAACAGTGATTGAAGGTAAGAAGAAATTGGATGGAGTAGAGATTTCGTTAATTAAGAATGGAACTGAAGTTTCAAAAATATATACCGACAAAACAGGAAAAAACTTAATTAATCTTGAACCTGGCCAAGAATATGTAATTAAATATTCCAAAAATGGATATGTTTCTAAATCCATAAGCCTGAATACTAAAGGAGTTCCAGAAACAGATATTGATAAGTTTGATAAAATTGTAGAACCAGAGGTTGAACTCTTTCAAGAAGTTGAAGGATTAAATGTATCTATTTTAAAGCAACCCATAGGTAAAATGACTTATAATGCTTCTTTAAAAGATTTTGTTTTTGATGCAGAATATACAAGTTCTATACAGGCTCAAGTGCAGGCCATGCAAATTGAACTTGAGAAAAAGCTAAAGGAAGAAGCTGCAAGAAATGTAAAATACACTGCTGCAATGGTTAAAGCCGATAAAGCATTTGCAGCAAAAAAATACGAAGAAGCAAAATCAGCATATTCTGAGGCAATAGCAATAAAACCTAAAGAAGAGGGGCCAAAGGAAAAGATTAAAGAAATAGAAGTTGTTTTAGCTGAAGAGGCAAAGGCTAAAGCTGCAGAAGCAGCGGCTAAAGTTAAAGCTGAAGCAGACGCCAAAGCAGCAGCAGACGCAGCAGCCAAAGCAAAAGCCGAAGAAGCCGCAAAAGCAGCCGCAGATGCCGCAGCCAAAGCAAAAGCTGAAGCAGACGCAAAAGCAGCAGCAGAAGCCGCAGCCAAAGCAAAAGCCGAAGAAGCCGCAAAAGTAGCCGCAGAAGCCGCAGCCAAAGCAAAAGCCGAAGCAGCCGCAAAAGCAGCCGCGGATGCGGCAGCCAAAGCAAAAGCTGAAGCAGATGCAAAAGCAGCCGCAGATGCCGCAGCCAAAGCAAAAGCCGAAGAAGCCGCAAAAGCAGCCGCAGATGCCGCAGCCAAAGCAAAAGCTGAAGCAGACGCAAAAGCAGCCGCAGATGCCGCAGCCAAAGCCAAGGCCGAAGCAGACGCAAAAGCAGCCTCGGATGCAGCAGCCAAAGCCAAGGCC
>JACCXN010000098.1 GCA_013696965.1 Bacteroidota bacterium
AATGAATATAACCTGGCTATACCATATGACTCTAAAAAACAAATTATACACATATGAAATAGCCATGCACGAACCGTTCACAAACGCTAATGAATATAACCTGGCTATACCATATGACTATTAAAAACAAATTATACACATATGAAATAGCCATGCACCAAACGTGCGCAAACGCTAATGAATATAACCTGGCTATACCATATGACTATTAAAAAACAAATTATACACATATGAAATAGCCATGCACCAAACGTGCGCAATAACATGGCGTCACGACAAATCGGGATGACAATTAAAAAACAAACGCTTTAGCATTCATGAGTACCTTAAAAGAACAATTAAACACGAATAAATTATATACATATAAAAAAATGCACTACGCCTTGTTTTACTTTAAAGCCCTTCAATATTTACTTTTAACAGAAGTGAAATAGGTTTTTGAAAACGGATTGAAGTTTCATGCAAAAGGCCCCACTAGCTTTTTTTGATAAAAACGAAATAAACATATCTTTGAAACAATTTTCAAAATCCCATTAATGAAAAAGCAGTGCTTTGTTTTATTATTTCTTTGATGCCTTTTCTCAGGAATCAGGCAAACACAACTACAGGATCAATATCAAGGGAAAATTAATCTTGTCTTCACATTTGGATAATCCCTGCTTCGGAGGGAGTAGCGTGCCCGGAGGATCTGCATAAACAAAACAGGAGAACCGAATTTAAGGTTTCTATGTAAGGTTTTAGAATAGTTTTCTTGCCAGCCAAATTAATACCGTTAGCAGTATGCTTATTAAAACCATGGTGGTAATTGGAAAATAAATTTTCATGTTTTCCTTTTCTATTTTTATATCTCCGGGCAAGTTTCCTAACCAAGCCATTTTATTCCCAGCAAAGGAAACTAGTAATCCAAGGATAATTAAAACCACTCCGGCAATAATTAGGTATTTTCCTGTTTGATTCATTCCTGTTTTTTTTAACAAAATGTTTTCAGTTTCTTAAATTTTTGATCGTTGAACATTTGTTTTTTCTTTAGTTCCTTCTCCTTAATTAGTTAAGCCGATTATACCCCATGGCTTTTTATTGTTGCTTATTTGTTTGCATTATTTATTCTCTTATTAATTAAAAACAAGATCTGTTCATGGCATGATTGTTAAGTTAAAAATAGTTATTAACCATTTAAAAACCAACCCATGAAAACAACAAAAAAAACAGTAACTAAGGATGACACATTTTCCAAAAAAGACATAAAAAAGGACAGCTCTCCTACAAGTACAACATCAACAAGCAGGACAACCGGGACTAAAAAAAGCACGAATGGCTCACCTAAAACAGGAACAAAATCGCAAAGTGCTGCTGAAAAAAAATCTGGCCTGAGTTCTACGGGAGCAACGAAAGTGAAAAAAAATGCTCAAGTTGCCGAGAAATTTTCTGCAAAAAAGGTAAAGAGTTTTTAATTCAATTTGGCTTGTCCTTAATTTATGAATGGCCTTTCTCCAGCACAAAGGATCAATGCTCCCTGAGTTGGGTAAACATTTTCCTTAATCGCCTGCTTTTATTGGTTTATTTGAGTTAATTTTGATTTTTTCCTAAACCTTTTGGGTTAATCAATCTGCTTAAATCAACAAATGCCCTCAATTCTCAATATTCAGGAGTTTTTAAAGCTGTCCGAAACAATGACTGTGCTTGATGTGAGAACACCCGCAGAATTCGAACAGGGACATATTCCCGGTGCATTTAATCTACCCTTATTCAAGGATGAGGAACGAAAAATAGTAGGAACAATTTACAAGCAACAAGGCAAACAAGCTGCCATTTTAAAAGGCCTGGAACTTGTTGGACCAAGGTTGAAAGATATTATTGAAGCGGCAAATAAAATAAATGCGGATTCTTCTTTCCTTGTACACTGCTGGCGTGGAGGAATGCGCAGCTCTAGTATTGCATGGCTCCTTGAAGCTTATGGACATAAAACCCTGGTCTTAAAAGGAGGTTATAAATCTTTTCGAAAACTTGCTTTTCAAATATTCACTGAACCTCAAAAACTGCTTGTTTTAGGAGGAAGAACAGGTGCGGCAAAAACCTTATTGCTTTATAAATTACAGAATAAGGGACAACAAATTATAGACCTGGAAAAATTATCTAATCACAAAGGCTCTTCGTTTGGCTCATTGGGTGAAAACAAACAACCTTCACAGGAAGCATTTGAAAATGAACTTGCCATGGCTTTTTATTCCTTAGATAAAGACAAAACCATTTGGCTGGAAGACGAGAGCCGTATGATAGGACAAAAAGTTATTCCTGCTGCAATTTGGGAGCAAATGCGTTTGGCAAATGTGGTTTATCTTGATATTCCTTTTGTGGAACGCGTGGCATACCTTGTGAGTGAATATGGAAAATTCAAAAGCCATGAGCTGATTGAATCAACAAACCGCATTAGTAAACGCTTAGGAGGACAGCATGCAAAACGTGCTGTAGAAGCAATTAAACAAGGTGATTTAAAAACAGCTTGTGAAATTACCCTTGCTTATTACGATAAAGCCTATGATTTTGGAATTGAAAAACGAGAACCTGAAAAGGTTATTAAATTTAGCTTCGATAAATTGGATACAGAAAAAATTGCAGCTGAAATTATTAAATCAATTACCCAGGTAAAATAGTAAATACAACTTTTATGATTTTTGAGATTCTCAAACAAAACATTAAAAGCAATTAAATACAGTAGGAATTAACAAAAATTATGGAAGAAATAAAATTAACAAAATTCAGTCATGGAGCAGGATGTGGTTGTAAAATTGCTCCTAAAGTACTGGATGAAATATTGAGATCAGATGTATTTATTCCTGCACATGAAAAATTAGTAGTTGGAAACAGCAGTAAGGACGATGCGGCAATTTTTGATATTGGCAATGGCCAAGGCCTTATAAGCACTACTGATTTTTTTATGCCCATAGTAGATGGTGCTTTTGATTTTGGAAGAATTGCATCTGCAAATGCAATAAGTGACATTTATGCTATGGGAGGCAAGCCAATAATGGCAGTGGCAATTTTAGGTTGGCCAATTAACAAACTTCCTGTTGAACTTGCTCAAAAAGTGCTGGACGGAGCCCGATCCATCTGTTCAGAAGCAGGAATTCCCCTTGCTGGAGGCCATAGCATTGATAGCCCGGAACCGATTTTTGGATTGGCTGTAAATGGTTTAATCCAGCTAAATAATCTTAAACAAAACAATACAGCAAAAGCAGGAGATCTGCTTTATCTTACTAAAAAACTAGGTGTAGGAATACTTGCAACAGCAGAAAAAAAAGGAATTTTAAAAGACGAGCATATTGGAATTGCCTCCAAGCAAATGATTCAGCTCAATAAAATCGGAGAAGAGCTTGGCAGGTTTCCTGGAGTTACTGCTATGACTGATGTTACAGGCTTTGGTTTGCTTGGCCATTTATTGGAAGTTGCCGAAGGAAGTGAATTAACTGCTGTTATAGATTACTCCAAAATTCCGCTATTTGATGACCTTAATTTTTATACCTCCCAGTTTTGTTTTCCAGACAATACTTTTCGCAATTGGAGTAGCTATGAACCAAAGGTTTCTGGCATTACAGGTGATTCTTTGTTAACACTTTGTGATCCACAAACCAATGGGGGCCTTCTTATTTCGGTTAGGCCTGATTCAAAAGAGGAATTCGAGCAATTGCTTGTCAATGCTGGGCTAAATGCATTTGCAGAGCCATTTGGGCTAATGCAGGAAAAAGGAGAAAAAACAGTATTAATTCATTGAAAAATTAAGCCAGTTTTAACAGGGCTTGTTTAAAACCAACCTTTTCTTCAAGTATTGAAGACAATTGATCAATTGAAACCCTTTCCTGAGTCATTGAATCCCTATAACGTATGGTTACTGTATTGTCTTCTTTTGTTTGATGATCAACTGTTACGCAAAAAGGAGTTCCAATTGCATCATTTCTTCTATAGCGTTTACCAATTGCATCCTTTTCATCATATTGACAGTTGAAATCGAACTTTAATTCATCCATTATCCTATGTGCAATTTCCGGCAATCCATCCTTTTTAAGCAATGGAAGAACAGCAAGCTTAACGGGAGCAAGTACAGCAGGAATATTTAAAACAACACGTTCCGAGCCATCCTCTAATTTTTCCTCTTTATACGATTGTGCCATAATAGCTAAAAACATACGGTCAAGGCCAATGGAGGTTTCTACAACATAAGGAACATAGTTTTGATTGAGTTCTGCATCAAAGTACTGAAGTTTTTTTCCGGAAAATTTCTCATGTGCTTTTAAATCAAAATCTGTACGTGAGTGAATGCCTTCCAACTCTTTAAAACCAAAAGGAAATTCAAATTCTATATCACAGGCTGCGTTGGCATAATGAGCAAGCTTAAGGTGGTCGTGGAAGCGGTGCTTGGATTCAGGAAAACCAAGAGAACGATGCCAATTAAGGCGTGTTTTTTTCCAGTAGTCATACCATTTCATTTCTTCTCCGGGACGCACAAAAAATTGTAATTCCATTTGCTCAAACTCTCTCATTCGGAATATAAATTGCCGTGCAACAATCTCATTACGGAAGGCTTTACCAATTTGGGCAATGCCAAAAGGAATTTTCATCCTACCTGTTTTTTGTACATTCAGAAAATTCACAAAAATACCCTGGGCTGTTTCCGGTCTAAGGTAAATAACATCAGAATCTTCACTTACAGATCCCATTTTAGTTGAAAACATAAGGTTAAATTGCCTTACATCTGTCCAGTTTTTAGTGCCGGAAACAGGGCAAACAATTTCAAGATCCAGAATTATTTGCTTTACTTCTGTAAGATCATTGTTATCCAAAGCCAATTTAAATCGGCTTTTAATTGCATCTATTTTTTCCTGGTATTCAAGTACCCTTTGGTTGGTAGATTTAAATTGAGCCTCATCAAAAGTTTCCCCAAAACGAGCAGATGCCTTTTCCACTTCCTTGTTGATTTTACCCTCAATCTTTGCCATGTGATCTTCAATTAACACATCTGCTCTATATCTTTTTTTAGAATCCTTATTGTCTATAAGTGGATCATTAAAAGCATCAACGTGTCCCGAAGCTTTCCAGGTAGTTGGGTGCATAAAAATAGCAGAATCAATTCCCACTATATTCTCATGCATCTGCACCATTGATTTCCACCAGTACTCTTTTATGTTTTTCTTTAATTCTGCTCCATTTTGACCATAATCATAAACAGCACTTAAGCCATCGTAAATTTCACTGGATTGGAAAATAAACCCATACTCTTTTGCATGAGAAATAATATTCTTGAATAAATCTTCGTTGTTTGCCATGGCCGCAAAAGTAAACATTTCATTGATTTGAAAATAAAAATGAGCAGCTAACTTTAAGGTTATATTTCTTGCTGCATTTATTTTATACACTCAGAGGCTTATTATTAATTAAATTTGCGCCCTTTTCAACTTACCCTTTTCTAAATGATAGCAATAGATCAAACCCTTATTTCCGAAGACCTTCTAAATAGAAAATTTGTTTGTGATCTTAATGCCTGCAAAGGAGCTTGTTGTGTAGAAGGCGATTCAGGAGCTCCTCTTGAAGACCTGGAGACTGGTATTTTGGATGATATTTATGAAGATGTTAAACCTTATATGAATCAGGCTGGAATAAAAGCTGTGGAGGAACAAGGCAAATTTATTGTTGATTCTGACGGTGATTATGTTACACCTCTTGTAAAAGGAAAAGAATGTGCTTATGTTATTTTTGATAAGGGTGGAATTGCAAAATGTGCAATTGAAAAAGCCCATTCCGAGGGTAAAATAAATTTTAAAAAACCTGTTTCATGCCACCTGTATCCTGTACGTATTACCAAGCACGAGGGATTTGATGCTGTAAATTACCACAGCTGGGAAATATGTGACCCTGCCTGCCATTGCGGAAACAAGCTGGATGTAAAGGTTTATAAATTTCTTAAAGAACCTCTTATTAGAAAATATGGAAAAGACTGGTTTGAAAAATTGGAGATGGCAGATAAGCAAAAACCGGTGTGAAAACTTTTTAAAAATAATTGATTTTTACTCTTCATAATTCAATAATCCATTTCCCGAATTGTTTTCAAATTGCTGACTCCCTTTTAATCAGCACAATGAAACATTTATTAACAATTCACTGTCAATATCCATTGTTTAAAACTTGGCAATATTGTTAACTTAATTGCCTTGACATCGCGTTTTAAATTTTCAAATTTTGTATTCGTCAATTCGTGCAGCAAAAACTGTTGCTATTCTGATGTGAATAAAAAACCCTGAATTTTACAGGTAATATAAACAATTACAGGAGTATTTTATGCCCTGTTTTAAACTTTTTAAAACCTATTAGGAATGACAAACAACAACAACAGCAACGAACCTATACTTCAGGAGAACAAAGACAGGTTTGTGTTATTCCCCATTAAACATGACGACATTTGGTCCATGTACAAAAAAGCAGAAGCAAGTTTTTGGACAGCAGAAGAAATTGACCTTTCTTCTGATCAACAGGATTGGGAAAATAAATTGAATTCAGATGAAAGGCATTTTATTAAACATGTACTTGCATTTTTTGCAGCAAGTGATGGTATAGTTAATGAAAATCTTGCGGTTAATTTTCTTAATGAAGCTCAGTATCCCGAAGCAAGATGTTTTTATGGTTTTCAAATAATGATGGAAAACATTCATTCCGAAACTTATTCTCTTTTAATTGATACTTATATTAAGGACAATACTGAAAAAGATAACCTTTTCCATGCTGTTGATACCCTTGATTGTGTTAAAAGAAAAGCAGACTGGGCTTTAAGGTGGATTGATAAAGGAAATTTTGCCGAAAGATTAATTGCTTTTGCAGCAGTGGAAGGGATTTTCTTTTCTGGTAGTTTTTGTTCCATTTTCTGGTTAAAGAAAAGAGGCTTAATGCCTGGCTTGAGCTTTTCAAATGAACTAATTTCAAGAGACGAAGGACTTCACTGCGATTTTGCCTGTTTGTTATACGCTAAACATATTGTAAATAAATTGCCAAAACAAACTGTTAAGCAAATTATTGTTGATGCGGTAAACATTGAAAAAGAGTTTGTTACAGATGCCCTTCCTGTTAAATTAATAGGAATGAATTCAGATTTAATGTGTCAATATATTGAATTTGTAGCCGACAGGTTATTGGTAGAATTAGGAAATGAGCGTGAATATAATGTTTCCAATCCCTTTGATTTTATGGAATTAATTTCCTTACAAGGAAAAACAAACTTTTTTGAAAAACGTGTGGGAGAATATCAAAAATCAGGAGTAATGGGTAATAAGGAAGACAATGTTTTTAAACTGGATGTGGACTTTTGATTTTAAAATGAACCTTAAATAATGTAAATGGAGGTAATTAATTCGAGGGTTGTTCTATTAAATCAAAGCGAATTTTACTCACTATTTTAAAAATATTAATAACTGCCTGATAGCCATTTTCTATCAGAAAACAAATCAATAAAAACTATGTATGTATTAAAAAGAGACGGTAACAAAGAATCCGTAAAATTTGACAAAATCACTGCAAGAGTGCACAAACTTTGTTATGGACTGGATCCTTTGGTTGCTCCAATTAAAGTTGCCATGAAGGTAATTGAAGGAATTTTTGAAGGCGTAACAACCTCAGAACTTGATAATCTTGCTGCAGAAATGGCCGCTTCTTTTACCGCTAAGCATCCTGATTATGCACTGCTTGCTTCAAGAATAGCAGTTTCAAACCTTCATAAAACAACAGACAAGTCTTTCTCGAAAACAATGAAAGCCTTGTATGAATATATTGACCCTAAAACAGGACAAAAAGCCGCCCTTATTGCTGACGATGTTATGGAAATCATCGAAAAAAATGCGCAGCTTCTTGATTCCACCATTATTTACGATAGGGATTTTAACTACGATTACTTCGGTTTTAAAACCCTTGAGCGCTCCTACCTTTTGAAAATGCATGGTAAAGTTGTGGAAAGACCTCAACATATGCTTATGCGTGTATCAATTGGAATCCATAAAGAAGATGTGGATTCAGCAATTGAAACATACAACCTTATGAGTGAACGTTGGTTTACACATGCTACACCAACTCTTTTTAATGCAGGAACACCAAAACCACAAATGTCATCATGCTTTTTGCTTACCATGAAAGACGATAGCATTGATGGTATTTACGATACTTTAAAGCAATGCGCTAAAATTTCTCAATCTGCTGGCGGCATTGGACTTAGTTTACATAATGTTAGAGCTACAGGTTCATATATTAAAGGCACCAATGGCACATCAAATGGAATTGTACCAATGCTTCGTGTTTTTAACGACACTGCTCGTTATGTAGATCAGGGCGGAGGGAAAAGAAAAGGCTCTTTTGCTATTTATCTTGAGCCATGGCATGCTGATATTTTTGACTTTTTAGATTTGAAGAAAAATCATGGAAAAGAAGAAAACAGGGCAAGGGATTTATTTTATGCCCTGTGGATGCCTGATTTGTTCATGAAACGTGTTGAAGAAAACGGCACCTGGTCCTTGTTTTGCCCACAAGAAGCGCCGGGATTATGTGATACATACGGAAAGAATTTCGAAGAATTGTATGTTAAATATGAAAAAGAAGGTAAAGCTAGAAAACAGATAAAAGCACAAGAACTTTGGTTTGCAATTCTTGAATCTCAAATTGAAACAGGTACGCCTTACATTTTATACAAAGATGCTTGTAACGAGAAATCAAACCAGAAAAACCTTGGAACAATTCGTTCAAGTAATTTATGTACTGAAATTGTTGAATACACCGCTCCAGATGAAGTTGCTGTTTGTAATCTTGCTTCAATCGCTTTACCTCGCTATGTAAATGATGGTAAATTTGATCATCAGGAATTGTTCAAAATTACCTATGTTATAACCAAGAATCTGAATAAGATTATTGACAACAACTACTATCCTGTTCCTGAGGCAAAAAAATCCAATTTGCGCCATCGTCCAATAGGCATTGGCGTACAAGGACTAGCTGATGCATTTATGCTGTTGCGTATGCCTTTTGATTCCCCGGAGGCAGCAGTTCTTAACAAAGAAATTTTTGAAACAATTTATTACGCAGCAATGACTGCCTCAAAAGACCTTGCAAAAGAACATGGAACGTATGAAACTTATCCTGGATCTCCCGTATCCCAGGGAATTTTTCAATATGACATGTGGAATGTTACCCCTTCCAATAGATGGGAATGGGACGTTTTAAAAGAAGAAGTTGCAAAATTTGGTGTTAGAAACTCCCTGCTTCTTGCCCCAATGCCAACAGCCTCCACTTCTCAAATTCTTGGCAATAATGAATGTTTTGAACCCTATACATCAAACATATATTCAAGAAGAGTTTTATCAGGTGAGTTTGTGGTTGTAAACAAGCATCTTTTGAAAGATCTGGTAAAACTTGGTTTATGGAATGACGGGCTTAAAAACAAGATCATAGCTTCTAATGGATCAGTTCAGGATATCCCTGAAATCCCTGAAAACATTAAAGAACTATATAAAACTGTTTGGGAAATCAAACAGAAAGCGATTATTGATATGGCAGCAGATAGAGGTGCTTTTATTTGCCAATCACAATCCCTAAACCTGTTTATCCAGAATGCAAATTTTGCCAAACTAACCTCTATGCATTTTTATGCATGGAAGAAAGGTCTTAAGACTGGTATGTACTATTTGAGAACTAAAGCAGCAACTGATGCAATTAAGTTCACAGTTGAAAAACAAGCAGGTTCACAATATGTTGCAGTTGTTGGAAAAGATGAAGAAATAACCGAAGAGCAAAGGATGGCGGAAATATCCTGTTCACTTGATAATCCGGATGCTTGCGAGAGTTGTAGCGGTTAATTGATTTTTGTTTTTATACAAAAAGCACGGGTTTCATAAAAAGGTGAAGCCCGTGCTTTTTTGTTGACCTTCTATAAAGGATTAGGATTCAAGAAAAAGCCTGTAAATTCTATTTGGCTTATACTTTTTATCGATAAAATTTCAGGTAAGTTCTTTTTGTAAAATATCTTCAATTAAATTGGATATTTTTAACAGGGAAGATGTGTTTTTTACTATATAATCATAAGCCCCCCCTTGCTGCAAAAATTCTATTGAGGCAAGCATTTCAGCTCGCTGAGACATCAATACCACTTTGCATCTTTCGCAATCTTCCTTTATGGCATTAAGTACATAAAGGCCTTGAAGGGGATGTCCGGTTTCTTCAAGAAAATAATCAAGAAGAACCACATCAGGATTAAAATTAATGGATTCAATACAGGATCCAGAGCTATAAAATGATTTTACATCAATCTCATAGTTTTCATATTCGGGATTTCTGGATAAAGTCTTCAAATGATTTGTTAAAATACTATTGTAAAAAGGGTCATCATCTACCACAAAAATAACAAACCTTCGTTTTTCCTTTTTCATTGCTTTTTATCTTGTTATTAACACTTACTGTGCTATTATCCGTATTAAATCTTATTAACATTAACGCCTTTAAGGGCTAATTTATTTTTTAGCGGACCCTTCATAATTCTTGTTTTTATTGGCCTTTTAGTCAAAAAAGTCGTTTCTTGTCCTTGTTTTTTCCTCTTGTAACATCCTGTAAATTGTTGATTTTCCAATATCCAGTTTTCGTGCTACCAAAAGCACATCATTGTTGTATTTTTCCAGATAAGACCGAATTAGTTTTTTGATATAGTTTCTTAAAGTGGTTTCTTGTTCAGGTACAAAAACAGGAGTGGACATTTCGCTGAAAACAAGGTCATCAGGACTAATCGTGTCAGAATCGGAAAGCACAGCGGCCAGTTCAACAACTGATTTTAATTCACGTACATTTCCCGGGAAAGAATAATTAAGGAGTTTTTTCTGGGCTTCCTTGCTTAGTGCCTTTAGCTCAAGATTATTGTCCTTTGCAAAATGTTCTAAAAAATGTTTGGCCAAAAGAAGGATATCCGTACCTCTTTCCCTTAAAGGAGGAAGATGAATATTCAGACCAAGCAACCTGTAGTAGAGATCTTCCCTGAAATTTCCTTTTTTCACCTCTTCTTGTAAGCTTTTATTGCTTGCGGCAATTATCCTGCAATCTACTTTAACTGTTGCATTACTTCCAACGCGTGAAATTTCCCTTTCCTGCAAAACCCTTAAAAGTTTTACCTGTAAATGTGGTTGCATATCAGTTACCTCATCCAGAAAAATTGTTCCGCCATTTGCTTGTTCAAACCTGCCAATTCGCTTGGTTGCAGCTCCGGTAAAAGATCCTTTTTCATGCCCAAATAATTCACTCTCAACTAGCTCTTTTGGAACAGCAGAAAGATTTACCGCAACTAAGGGTCCGTTTCGCCTTTTGGAATTATAGTGAACCGCCTTTGCCACAAGCTCCTTACCTGTGCCTGTTTCTCCTGTTATAGAAATATTTATATCTGTTTGAACAGCTTTTTCAATCATTCGGAAAACTGCTTTAATGGCAGGACTTTGCCCGATTATAATATTACCAAATTCATACTTTTTACTAACTTCTTGTTCCAGATGGGTAATCTTTTCCTTAAGTCTATTTTTCTTTCGGATATTATTTACAACATGAAGAAGTTTTTCCCTTAAATCATCTGTCTTTACAAGATAATCATAGGCACCTTGTTTTAGCATTTCAACAGCAACCTCTAACTTATCCTGCCCCGACACAACGATTACTTCTATGTAAGGATCAAACTCCTTTATTTTTTTAAGCACTTCGGTGCCATGTAAATCCGGAAGAGTTAAATCTAAGGTTATAATGTCTGGTCTTTCATAAAGATGCATTAAAGAATCCTTTCCATTTTCAAACATTTTTACTTCATATTCTGGAACCAACAATAGGTTGTAACTTAAAAATTCCCTATACCACTTATCGTCCTCTACAACAAATATTTTTAAATTCTCAGATGTTTCTTTTTCCATTTTATTTTTTTTTATTTGTGCTAGTCAATAACTTTTTTAAGCCGCCTAATAACCTTTTCCGTTTTTCTATAAAAAACATCCAGCAACGCAGGAAGTTCATCAAGATGCCTGTTTTCTCCAGCATTTTCTTCTACTATTTTTAAAACCTCTGCCATATCCTTAATACCCATATGGGAAAAGGATGGCCTCATTTTGTGCGCAAGCATACTAACTTGCTCCCATTGGTTTTCCTTGGTTGCAGTTTTAATTTTTTCTATTGTATCCGGAGTGTTTTCAATAAAAAGTTCTATGATTTTTTTGAAAAAAACTGCATCCCCCTTGGTGATTTTTTTTAATTCACTCAAATCGTATAATTCATGCTCGCTGATAGTATCCTTTCCTAATTCAGCTTTGCCTGTATTTCTATTCTTTTGTTTATTCTCTAATACTAAATTAATTTTCTCTATTAAATTAATTTCATTGACTGGTCTTAACAAATATGCATTAATACCCCTTAAAATATAAGCCTGTACTTCTTGAACAGATGCATTTTTTGCAATTACAATTACTGGTAAATCCACTTCTGTTTGATCTCCCCTTAATTCTTTTACCCATTCCTCAACATGCCTATCAATCATTTCAAAATCCAGCAATATCAAATCAAAATTATTTGCCCTAACTAAATTTTTAGCTTCCCAATTGCTACTCGCTTCATCTACCGATGCATTATTCTGTTGAAGGATTGCGCTTAACAAAAACCTGTTAAAAGTATCAGAATCAACAACAAGAACTTTTATCCTGCTAAGTTCAGATTCGATTTGTTTTGGGTATTCCTTTGAACTAAAATTCTCTTTTTCCGGATTTTCTTTTTTATTTTGACTACCTAATGCTTCAAATTTTAATTCTTTCCTTGTGTTTTTCAGACTAAATAAAATAACAGTTACAGCTATAGAAAAAAAAGCCATTCCGCTAATGGCCTTAATAACCTGAGTCAGTGTAGGGCTTAAAAGTGAACTTATACAAGCCATTATTGCCATGGCCAGAAAAAGGCCCGGAACGACCAAAAAAATTAGTGGAATTGATTTTTTCATATCTTCCAGGTTTCTATTTATGTGCCACATAAATAGTCCAAGGTTTTACGGGTTATATATTTCATGTTACCAATTGTTGGATTTCCCGAGCTTTTTTTAGGGGATTTTTTTACCCGTTTTTCAAAAAATATTCAACAATTACATTGTATTTAAAGAATATTTTTCTTGGCATTGTTTTTTCACTCGGTAATAATATATTACATCCTTAAAACAATGAAACTTCAGCTCCCAAACAAGGAAACCATTCGTTCGGTAACAAACCCCAGGGTAAATGCTATAATTGATAAGAGAATAGAAGAAAACATAAGGAAATATACCTATCAGGGAAAATATGAAATAACTCAAAGAATTGAAGAACTCGAACAGGAATGGAACATAGAAAGGGTATTACTTTTGAATACCGCTTCAATTGCATTGGTCGGTATTTTGTTTTCTTTTAAAAATAAAAATTGGCTTTTTTTCTCTGGTACAATTTTATCTTTTTTGATCATGCAGGCCTTAAAAGGCTCATCACCCCCT
Source organism: Bacteroidota bacterium (assembly GCA_013696965.1). Taxonomy (NCBI): domain Bacteria; kingdom Pseudomonadati; phylum Bacteroidota; species Bacteroidota bacterium. Next base: position 13,544 of record JACCXN010000098.1, read on the forward strand.
ATTCCTTTATTAAGAAGACTGGGATTTAGAACTGCCAAGGAAATTGAATGTGAAATTTTCGCAATGAAATTCTTAAAAGGAGATTTTGTCGATTTTGAATCAGAAGGAAAACGAGATGCTAATTTGGCCATTAAGGAAGCCCTTATTGCCGTTAGGTAAGCTTTGGTTCTTTGCGAAAAAACCTTTGCATTCTTAGAGTGAAATTTCCCATGGCGTTTTTCACCCAATCGCTTCCTCATGCTGGGCGCAAAGAAAAAACCTGAACTTAAATAAAAGAAGACAATTAATGTTCTTTGGATTCAGAAGCCTGATTAAATAACAAATCCAAAATACTACGATTGGGAATACTGTACTCTTTAATTTTAAGAGCCTATCAAAACCAATGGATTTCATTAATACCTGCTTTAATAAGAGTTATTTTGATCTGGAAATTCTAGAAAGCTAACCCATATATCCAGGGAACACCATGGAGAAAACAACTATTTATCCTTAATAACTTCTTTAATAAGAGAATATTTTGATCTGGAAAGTGTACAAAGCTAAACCCAAATACAATTAACACCAGGGAGAAAACAACTTGAAATGTTACCTGACATTAAATTTTAAAGTTGAAATAAAATCATACACCTATTTTTTTAGGTTTATTGTTTTTCAATTTACCCCTATCTATTAACTCTTATTTTGGTTTTTCTTTTTGAAAATTCGATGTTTTTAAAATTTCGAATTGCATTTCAACTATTACCATTACCTTACTTCCTACTAAAAATCCAATGTTTTTTCTATCTCCTTTGCCCTGTGAGCATAGGTATGATGGGCCAACACCTTTCTCAATGCGGCTTGTCCTATTTTTTTTGCAACAGCGGGGGCCAATTCGTCTAAAATAGAGGCAACTTGCTGGCCATTCTCTGCCAATAAAATTTCCCTGCCTGGTTCAAAAAATGAATTTATTCCCTCTAGATTGTCGGTTATAATACAGGCCCCTGCTCCTGCTGCTTCAAAGATTGCTGATGATGGGGAATAACTAGTATTGTTGCTTTCTTCTTTGCCGATGTTTAAAACTGTAAGTGGTGTGGAATTTAAAACATTTTGAAAATTTTCTGTCATATCTCCTGCATATTTTATATTCTTTCTCAAAGGTTTATTTTCCCATCCCTTGCCTCCAATAATAAAAGATTTTTCAGTCATAAGCGTGGCTGGCTTGAAAAAAAATTCCTCAATCATTTCCTCACTCTCCTGTAACCTGTTTCCCATGTATGACAAGTCACAATCATAAACAGGATTGGGTTTTGAAGGGAAATGAGTTTCCGGGTCTACGGCATTGTAAACAGGTATACAATGCTTTGCTCCAAGCTTTTTATATGCATCAATTACTGCTTGGCCTCCTCCGTTTGTAAAAACAATATCGTATTCAGGAATTAGTTTAATTAGTTGATCATTCGGATCTTTTTGTAGCCTCTCTAGCGTGGTTTTAACATCTACGTCCCAAAAAACAATTCTCTGTCCTTGCTTGCGAATTTGAATTACCTTTCTTTCAAGTTCCTTGTCAAACATGCCCTCTCCGCTTATTTTTACAAGTAAATCAGCTTTTGATCCAATTGATAGTATATCCAAAAGTGCAGATTTTTTTGACTGATAGAAAACCCTATTGGCCCAATCTGATTTCTCTTTATCCGTAAAAGCAGGTCCTCTATAAGTTTCCTGTTCATAGAAAATAATTTTATGCCCGTTTTTATTTAAGGCATTAACAATGCCCTTATAATAAGGAGCAGCTGTATTCCTATTGAAAGAAGCCAGACTTGAGCCAAAGAATGAAATTTTAAGTCCCATGGTATAATGTATTACAGTTAGTCCATTTTAATTAAGCATTTCAAATATCCTTCTGGTCTTTGGATTAGAAGATCAAAAGCTTGATTTATTTCTTTCAAATCAAATTCATGCGTATAAAGTTCTTTCGTTCGCATTTTTCCAGACATTACTGCATCAACAGCCTCCCTCATCCCTTTCAAAAACATTTGGGGTTCCCTCTCATGGGCGTTTATTACATCTAATCCTCGTAAATTCCAAAGTTCGATATTCACTTTGCGGATTTCATCCTGATGAAATCCGGCAATAATTAATTTTCCCCGCTCTTTTGTTAATTCACCTGATAAATCAAGTGGAAATTGCTTTCCGGTAGCTTCAATTACCCGGTCACATAATTTTCCTGAAGTCAATTCCTTTACCAGTTCTATTGTTTTTGTATTTCCTTGGAGTTGAATAACTTCATCTGCCCCGCATTGTTTGGCAACATTTAGAGAATAAGGCCTTTTAGAGAATGCTAATACCCTTGCGCCTGCGGCTTTTGCTAACTGAATTATCAAAGCACCCAGAAATCCTGCTCCAATTACTGCCACTGTGTGACCTGGCTTTATATCGCTTCTCCTGAAAACATTCATAGCACAACCAAGCGTTTCACCTGGAAAATCGATGTCGTTTAATTCTTTTGGTAGCCTTATCGCATTTTGCATATTTACTTTATCGTATACTGCAAAACTGTTGTTTGTTAATGCCGCTATTCGATCACCCGTTTTGAAAGTGTTTACTTTGGAGCCTGTAAAAACAATTTTCCCCCAACTCTCATGACCTGGATTGCCTGCCATTAAGGGATAATCAAATCGATTCCTTCCTTGAAAGAGGGGTAAACTGGATGAACAAACTCCACATCCTTCTACCTGAAAAACAATTTCATCAGGTTTAGGCATAGGAACAGGAACGTTTTTTATAGTGAATTTTCCAGGCTTTTCAAGGATTGCTGCTTGCATTAAACCTGTTTTACTATAAATTGTGCTGGTTTTAGTATTGCATTCTTCTGGTAATAATGTGTTCATCTTATTCATTCCTTTATTGGTGGTTCACTAATTTCTGCTTTATTATTGCGGCAATCTGATTATACAATAATTCAAAACCTGTTTCATGGCTGTTTTTGGCATCCAGCTTTTGCAAGTTCAAATTTCCTAATATCAGACACATAATATTTTGATCTTCTTCTCTCCATGGGCTATAGCTGATATCGATTTCATTTTTGCTTATTTTAGAAATCATTTCAAGTAAAGCAATCAAACCTGGCTGAATTACGAATTCCTCCAACATTATTAAATGCCTGACCACTAACGTTGTTTACGTTTTCCTGAGTCAAGACTATGGCTTCAACCAGATCATCAATAAACATATCTTTTACCTGTTTGCCATCCCCATAAATTCTTGCTTATTAATATATCACATAAATGAGAACCAATAAATCCAGCCCCACCAGTAATAAGTACCTTTTCTTTCATTGAATGCTATTTTGGTATTTATGGTTACGGCCTTTATATCTCTTAATGCCTGTCAAAATTGATATCCTACTATTTTTACTTTGTCTGCTTTTTTGTAACAGAATTTAGGTAATTAAATTTGTCCGGCAAATAGAAGACCGAAATTACCATCAAGGCTACAAAAGCTATTAAACCTCCCATTAAATAGGAAAATTTTAAAAGGCATTATATTTTTAAACCAAACACTAGGGCAAATAATGGGTATGGTTTTCTACAATTTGGGGAATTCTTTATTAGGTGAATTTCTGGCTCTTTTTATACAGGCTAAAAAAGTTTTTCTAAATCCTGTGTTTTTGAAATTTTTGGATTTTGAATTCTTTTTTTTATTGACTAAATTAGATTGTACCTTTTTTTAAAGCAAGTTGAATTTATGGAATACAAAATTGATAATGCAAAAAGCAACATTTTATGGAAAGCTTATCAGCCCAAGAATTACATCACTGGTAAAGTTTCTTTTAAACAAGGAAAAATTGTTCTATCAAAAGGACTTATAACGGGTGGCTTTGCTCAGGTTGATTTTGCAACAATTAAGGTTACAGATACCAAACTTACTTCTGATCAACAAAACACTCTGGAAAAGCATTTAAAGTCAGGTGATTTTTTTAATCTACTTGATCATCCCTCTGCACTTTTTGAAGTAGCTGAAGTAAGACCTTCTTCTGGTTTTACCACACATATTGTTGTTGGTGATCTTACTATAAAAGGTATTACACATCGCTTTGAAATCCCTACTAATATTGTTATTGAAAAGGACAAACTGGATATTAAAGCAAAATTTACAATTACACGTACAAGGTACAACATTGATTTTATGATAGAAGAATCATTTGCTGAAAAAAAGATTTTACCCGAATTTGATATTGAAATTCATATCGTTGGAACTGCAAAATAAGGCGCTTATTTAATTAAACAGTAGATGCTACTGTTTTTACTTTAGAATTATTTTATAATTACTTCTGCCCCTAAATAATTCCCATCCAAAACAAACATCCTCTATTTTAGTGCATTCTTAATTTAATTGAGGATAAACCTTGATTTATCCGAATTAATTCATAAAAGTAATTGAGCGTTTATGTAATAGCTTCTCTTGAATTAACCATTAAAATAGAAACCACTGAATTTATGGACATACAAAATATAACTTCCCAAGAAATTCTGATGTAAATAAGTTTAATATATAAAAAATTCCGATTTCTCCTAAAAAAAATTTGCACTAATTATTTATTATACTACTTTTGGCCATAAATCAAAACTTTTAGTTCACTGAATTTAATGTATTGGTCTTTAATTTAAGCCATTTTAAAGAATTTATGAGGAAATCTTACTTAATTATCACATCCCTATTTTTCATTTCTTTTATTGCAAATGCTCAATGGGTTTCAAATTTTCCGTCTGGAGTAATAAGATCAATGGCAAGCAATGGGCCAACTGTTGTTGCCGTGGGAAATGGTGTTCACCAAACCACAGATAATGGAAACAGTTGGACTAACATAGGAATGGGATTAGATGTTAGAACAGTATGTAAAGAGGATAACCAGCTTGTTGGTTTAATGAATAACGGTGGTGTTTATTATTATGATGGAGCAACATGGACTTCACTGGGCTTAAGTGGAGTAGAAATATTTTCGCTAAAAATAACGACTACTTTATATGCAGCAACCAGTAATGGGGTGTATTTTTATAATGGAACCTGGAACCAAATTAATACCGGAATATTCGGTACTGTTTATTGTTTAGAAGCCAGCGGTGGATTTTTGTATGCTGGCACGACTACAGGAGTTTACAGAACTGATGAAGCAACAATAAATTGGACAGCTGTTAATGCAGGACTTAATTATGGCAGTGGAGTTAATTCAATTGCTTTTCAAGGGAGCACAATGTTCGTAGGAACCTATGGTGCTGGTATTAGTTACTCTTTCGATTTGGGGAATAACTGGACTCAAAGCAATACTGGACTTGCGGATTTGTTTATTTTATCCTTAAATATCCAGGGAACAAACATTTATGCAGGAACTAATTCAAATGGGGTATATGTTTCAATTAACGAGGGAGCCAGTTGGTCTGCCTATAATAGCGGATTAGTACCCTCTACCATTTTGGCCCTTACCAGTAATGCCACACATGTTTTTGCTGGAAATGGTGGAAACGGAGTTTGGGCCAGGCCTCACAACCAATCTTTAGGAATTAAAAACGACCCAAAGAGTGATTATAGTTTGACTGTTTTCCCTAACCCCTCAAAAGGAAATGTAACTTTAAATTCAGACAATTCAATAGGCATAGATGCTATTGAAATATACAACATGGCTGGGGTTAAGATGTTTGAAAAACATTTTAATGCAAACAATGCTTCCATAAATATTGATCTTGAACAAATACTTTCACAGGGAGTGTATTTAATACAAATTACTTCAGGAGATAAATCAACTAAAAGAAAATTAGTACTTAATTAACCTTTTTTATTAACTAATCAAATAACAATTTCTACTCTTACTAAAACAATTACCTCTATGAGAAAATCAATTAAATTTAGAACTCTTATTGCTTTGGTTACTGCCTTAGTTTTTATTTCTGCCTGCAAAAAAGACGAAGTTCCAGAAGGTAGTAATTATACCACCAAATTATCTGGCTTGGTTAAGGCTGAATTAGATCTTACAAATGCAACCACAGAGTTTGCTCCAATAGGTACTAGAATTACCTTTTTGATCAATCCAAATGATTTGCAAATGAATCCAGATACAGCTGCAAACTACGATTCATACAGGTATACAACTACTGTGTTGGCTGAGGGGAAATATACAATTGAATTGCCTGCTAAAAATGTTGGTTCAATGGTAAAAATCGTAATGGACGATTTTGAATATCAAACAGTATATGTAGGAGGTACAACCCAAAGAAAAATTTATAAAGGAGATCCTACTGAAACAACTATTTATGCAGGTACTGCCAAAATCATGGATCTTTTCTACCAATAAAACCTTTTGAATAAAGAGATTAATTAATAACACAGAATATAAATAGCCATGCACTTTCAGTGTAAAAACACGAATGAATATAACATGGCCTCCCGATAAATCGGGATGACAATTAAAAATCAAATGCTTTAGCATTCTTGAGTTCCTTAAAGGAAAAATTAAAAACGAATAAATTATATACATATGAAAAATATTAAATCGCTTATTTGCCTTAGCTTGCTTAGTTTGATTGGTTCGGCATCATTTGCACAATTATCTGACAGGATAAACAATCCAAGTAAATTTAAAACTGGCACCAGGCCAATTCAAGGAGATATGGGTGTATTTATTGGTTATAATACTGCCAATATCAAATTAAAACCAGACAGTGTGGATAATGGTATTGAAGAGATAACAAGTGTATTGCCTGATATAAGTATTAAATATTATGTAGCAGACGATTTGGTATTTAGAGCAGGGGTAAGCACAAAAAAAGAAAAAACATTAAGAAGAGGAACAATTGATCCTGCTTTAAACGGTATCGGTGGTCTTTCAAGAAGAGATCAGGTAAGCGTTGCTTCTGAATTTTACATAACTCCAGCAATTGAAAAACACTTTCTAAGTTCAAACCTTTTGGATGTTTATGTTGTTGCAACCTTGCCTTTGGGTTATTTAAGGGAAAAGGGTGAAGACAATGTTGGATATGCTTCAGGTGATTTTGTTTATAAATCAATGAACAAAATGAGCTTTGCATATGGCTTGGAAGCCCACGTTGGATTACAGGCATTTATTGCTGATCTCCCTTTGGCAATTGGAGCTGAAATGGGAATTAGTGGGATCGGGTATAGAGGAGAAAAATTAAAACATGTTGAAAGTTCATCAATCGGTGGTGTGGAAACAAATCAGGTTTATTATACTTTCAAAAATGATCCTCAGAATATTAAATACTCTAATTTAAAATCAAATAGCTTTAATACAAGTACTAGTATCCGTATTACTCTTAGCTATTATTTCAGCAAATAATAAATTTAAAATTTGCCAACTATGTTCAAATTAAAAACAATATTAGGAGCAGTAATAATCTTTGCTGTTTTATTTTCCTCATGTTCACCTGCTGGTCGCATAGGCACACATACCAAGCACTCTATGCGCTCGGCCAGCTTTTTGCCAAATGTTGTGCGTTTGGATTTAACTATGAATGATTTTGAATACCTGGGCACTCAAGAGGTTTCAGTTACTTACAACCGTTATCTTGGTTTGTTTTCTTTTATTAGCAGTGTAAATCAGCAAGAATATGCCAGACGCAATGTTAACATTGTAAATTTAAATGGCAACACAGGTTATCGTGCTTTGTCATTAAATTATAATTTAATGCAAGCTTTATACGTATCCCTTGTAAATTTTCCTAATGCTGATTTTGTTGTACCTGTTAGCATTGTTGAAGAAAAACAGCAAATGTTTTTAGGCCGTGTTATAACGAAAAAACTAAAAGTAAAAATGTATAAAATAAAAGAAAAATAGACTCTTTTATTGCTCTTTTAACCTGTTTTCAAAATCCTGAAAGAATAATCAACAAAATCTTTCAGGATTTTGTATTTTTGTTACTAAATATAGTCCTTGTGATATGCGAAAATACTCTCTTGTAGCAATCCTGCTAATTTTTATTTCTGTATCCTGTAAAAAACAAAAGGATTCTCCTGCGCTTTTATTTATAAGTCCCACAACAAACCATTACGATGGATTTATTTCGGAAGTATTAAGGTTTGATATTTCAGGCTCCTCGAATACAGCTCTGGCAAATTTTAAAGTAACCGTAAAGGAGGGAAATTCCTTTTCTCAAACAGTATTTGATACCACTTTAAGCACTCCAAAATACAACAGTTCCTTCGAATATAAAATACCTTCAAATGCACAAGGATCAAATATACTGCTTACATTTATTTTAACCGATGACCAGGGAAACCAAACCAAAATGGGCAAAACATTAAGTGTATTTCTCACAATTAAAAATCCGGAAGAATCCACTGGACATGAAATGTTTTCTGCATTGTCAACAAAAAATGACGCTTATAACTTAATATCAAGAACCCCTTTGTATTCTGTTTCTGAAAGTGAATCAAATCTACATTTAAAGGATGATACAGAGCAAGACCCTTCTATGAATTATTTATTGGGGAAAAGATGGATTTCTCCTGCAGGTTTAAAATTTGTCCGTTTTAATGAATTTGATTACGCAAACGCAACTTACATTGATTTAAAAAATGCATATGAAGCCGGAAATAAAAAAGATTTTGTAGATTTTGTGTCAAATGCAGACATAATTTTAACCCGATTCCCAGATTCTAAACCTGACGAAGGTTATATTGCTATTAAAGTAGTGCAGGTAATTGAACAGGGAGGGGCAGATTTCGACAGGTATATTTTCAATTTCAAAAAATAGTATTAATGTAAATCTAAAGGCATGAAAAATATCTTTTTCTTATTTCTGGTTTTAATGTTTACAACCACTTCTGCCCAAAATATGTTTGAAGTGAACTGGGAAAAGAGATTCGGGGGAGGATACGAGGACCAGGCAAAATCAATTATAAATTCCGGGGATGGGGCTTATGTAATTGCTGGATGGACAAAATCATTAGGAAACGGTGGCAGGGATGCAATGGTTGTGAAAGTAAATGCAACTGGAAATAAGATTTGGGAAAAAACCTTTGGAAAAGAACAAGACGATGTTATATACAGTGCAGTGCTTTCTCCAGAAGGAAATTACATCATGTGTGGGTCAACATTTAACAAACAAACTGAATATTATTCCTGGTGGGTTTTCGCTATAGACAAAAACGGAACAAAATTATGGGAAAACACATACGGTGGAAGTGAATGGGATGCAGCCAAAGCAATAATTTCAACCACCGATGGATTTGTTATAGCTGGTGTAAGGAAAAACAGGGGTGATATGGATAAGGAAATGACCCTAATGAAAATCAACAAAAAGGGCGTTAAGCAATGGGAATGTCCACTTGGTGTGCGTTATTATGATGATGAGGCAACTTCGGTTGCAGCAACTGTTGATGAGGGATTTATTGTTGCAGGTTGGTCAAAAAAAGATTCTGGCCCTAACAAACAAATACATCTTGCAAAGGTGGACAAAAGAGGACATGCAGAATGGCAAAAAACTTTTGGTGGAGAAATCTCCGATTTTGCCAAATCAATTACCCCAACCAATGATGGGAGATTTATTATTACCGCTGCTTCTCGTTCAAAAACAAATGGAGAAGAAGATATCAGAGTTATTAAAATTGATGCTAAGGGTGAATTAGAATGGGACTTAAATTACGGTGGATTATATTCTGATATCCCTAATGCTATCAGTTCAACTGATGATAATGGCTGCATTATTGCCGGCTATACAAAATCAGTTGGAAATGGAAACGAAAATTTATTTTTAATGCGCCTTGATAGAAAAGGTAATATTGTTTGGGAAAGGTTTTTTGTAAACTATAAATGGGTTTCGGCAGAATCAATAGCAATCTCTGATAATGGCTATACAATTGCAGGATGGGCAACTTCCGAAGATGGGGACGATTCTGACCTTTTCATTATGAACCTTACTGATAACTTCGATAAGCAAGTAAACAATTACATCACTGAAAATACTAAATCCGGTGATACCAAAACAAGGGATGAAATAAAAAAAGAAGCCATTAGTAAATTTAAAATAGATAAAGTTTCTTTTGCCGATTATTATAGTGCTCCTAATAAAGCAGATATTACTTATAGAGGAGGAGGCGATCCATTAAAAGGGTTAAATGTTACCACCAAGCCTAAAGACAATCAATTTGGAGAATATTATGCCCTAATAATTGGCATTGATAATTACAAGGGAATTTGGTCTCCATTGAAAAACGCTGTTCGAGATGCACAAACTGTTGAACAGGTTTTCAAAACAGTTTATAAGTTTGATCATGTGAAAACCATTTATAATGAAAAAGCGACAAGGGCAAATATTATTCGTGAAATGGAATGGTTAATTGAAAACGTTTCACCAAAGGATAATGTTTTGATTTATTATTCTGGCCATGGAGAATTCAAAAAAAACCTCAATAAGGGCTTTTGGGTGCCTGTAGATGCCAGTACCAATTCTACCTCAGCATACATATCCAATTCGGAAATTCAAACCTTCCTTGGCGGTATTCCTTCAAGACATACACTACTTATTGCCGATGCTTGTTTTAGTGGTGATATTTTCAGAGGCAATACAATGTCGGTGCCCTTTGAGCAATCTGAGAAGTATTATGCCGAAGTAAATGCATTAAAATCCAGGCAGGCATTAACCTCAGGAGGCATTGAACTTGTTATGGATGGGGGAAAAGACGGACATTCAATATTTGCTTATTATCTTTTACAAGCACTTAAGGAAAATAAAAACAAATATTTTGATGCAAGCCAGCTATATTCAAAATTAAAAATTCCAGTTGTAAACAATTCAGAACAAACACCAAGTTTTAATCCTATCAAAAGCACAGGAGACGAAGGAGGCCAATTTATCTTCATAAAAAGATGATTTTACTTTTCTTATTTATTCATTAATGCCATTACGTTTTTTCTTTCCCTTTTTAGCCTTATTCTTGCTTGCCAATTACGCAACAAGCCAGGTAAACAATTTCAAACACTGGTCCATACAGGATGGTTTGCCTCAATCGAACGTTTATTGCATTAAGCAGGATAAACGCGGCTTTATTTGGATTGGAACCGGAAACGGGGTTAGTTGCTTCGATGGAAAAAAATTCAAATCCTATTCAATAAAAGAAGGGCTATCAGGGAATGTTGTTAGAAGCATAATGGAAGATTCCAGTGGTAGATTGTGGTTTGGTACCGATAAGGGCATCTCAATTTATAATGGCTTTGAGTTTTTTACCCTTGGTAAGCCAGAAGGATTAATGGGTAGCACCGTTTTGTGCTTTATTGAAGATAATAACAAAACCATTTGGTCAGGAACCGATGACAATGGAATAAACAAAATTGTTTTTAATTCTAAAAACGATTATAGCATTACAAATTATAATGAATCCCTGGGCTTAAGCAGCAATGCTGTTTTTGATTTATATTTTGATAAATACAACAGTATTTGGGCTGCAACATTTGGAGGGATAAATATTTTATATCAAAAGGATGATAAAATAACCGTAAAGGTTATTAATGGAGAGGAAAATATACCCAGCGATTTACTTTTATCAATATCTGAAGACAATAAAGGGGATTTATGGTTTGGAACATACAATGCCGGCGCTTTTAAATTTGACCTTAATTCAGGGAATACTATTGAAAATCAAATTAATGTGGTTTCCTATAACACATCAAATGGTTTAAATGCCAATTCTGTTTGGGATATTCTTTGCACACAGGATAATAGTATTTGGTTTGGCACCTCCGAGAAGGGCATAAACAGATTTACACCCCAAAAAAACTCAGATGCCTTTTTAATTACAACTTATTCTTCCAAACAAAGCTTTTCCAGCGACCAGATTTTATGTTTTTTTGAAGATAAACAATCTAATATTTGGATAGGCACAAATGGTGATGGATTATTTATGTTGCCAGGAGATCATTTTTCCCACTATTCATTAAAAGAGGGAATTCCTACCAAAATTCAAGGAATTGCGCAGGATAAAGATTCTAATATATGGATAGTATCCGATGGGGGTGGGCTTGCTGTAATTAACAACAATAAAGAAATTCCATTTTTAATGGGATATACAGAAAAAGAAGGATTATCGAGCAGTTTTTTAACCTGTATTGCTACAGGGAAAGCCGGAAACACGAACATTTGGATGGGGACTTCAAGTAGGGGAATCATTAAATATGATGGAAATAACTTTACAACTTTCGATGAAAATAACGGACTTATTAGTAACAGGGTAAATGCCGTATTTATAGATAAAAATGGAATTCTTTGGTGTGGCACAGCCAATGGCATTAGCCGTTATGATGGCATAAAATTCCTTAATGTTTCTACTGATATGCTAACAATGGAGAACCAGGGAGTAAAGGCTATAATTCAAGATAAAAAAGACAATATTTGGTTTGGAACAGCTGGTGGATTAGCAAGATATAACGGAAAGGGAGAAATGAAGACCTTTGATATGGAAGAAGGTTTATTACACATTGATATTAATGCAATTACAGAGGATATTTATGGAAATATTTGGATTGGAACAAATGGAGGTGGAATTTATAAATTTAATGGGAAAAAGAAAGAAAAGGATGCAATTGAATTTATTGCAAATGAAAATTTTTTATCCTCAAATTCAATCCGTTCCTTAATTTTTCTTAATGACTCAACCCTTATAGCAGGTACTTATAAGGGTTTTGACAAATTGTTTTTAGATAAAAACGGCAAAGTATTAAGGTCAAAAAATTACAATTCTTCTGATGGATTCATCGGGGTTGAATGTAATGACAACAGTATTCACAAGGACGCTGATGACAATATTTGGTTTGGTACCGGAAAAGGACTCACTAGATATTCTTCCTATCTGGAAAAAAACATTTCAACTGTGCCTAAAGTATACATTTCCAATTTGCAGCTTTTTTATAAAAATGTGAATTGGTCGCAAAAAACCGACAGCATTCTTCCTTTCTTTAATGTGCCTTTTTCTTTACAATTGCCTCACAATGAGAATAACCTGACTTTTTATTTTTCTGCTATTTCTTTAAGCAACCCTGATAAGCTAAAATACACCTATTTATTAGAAGGAAGAGATGAAGAATGGTCACCAATAAAGCCAGATAATGATGTTACTTTTTCAGGATTAACTCCCGGAAATTATACGCTAAAAATAAGAGCTATTGACTCCAATTCAAATTGGTCGGAACCTGCTTTATTTACTTTTACAATATCTCCCCCTTGGTATCAGTCTCTCATGTTTTATTTGCTTTGTGCATTTATAATAGGTTTAGGTATATACGGATTTATTAGATACAGGGAGAGGGCGCTTTTAAATGAAAAAAAAATACTTGAGCAAATCGTTTCAGAACGTACCCGGGAATTGGTATTGCAAAAAGAAAAAATTGCAGAAAAAAACAGAGAAATTACCGATAGTATAAATTATGCAAAGGGCATTCAAGATGCAATTTTACCTACATCTGAGTCTATACAACAATGGTTTCCCAAATCTTTTGTTCTATTTAAGCCTAAAGCTATTGTGAGTGGCGACTTTTACTGGATGGAAAAAGTGGATCACAAACTTCTTTTTGCAGCCATAGATTGCACAGGACATGGAGTTCCGGGTGGATTTGTTAGCATGGTGGGGGCAAATGGACTAAATCGGTCTGTAAAAGAATATAACATTATAAAACCTTCTAAAATTCTTGATAGGCTTTCTGAATTGGTTGAGGAAACTTTCAGTAAACGAAAGGATGGAATGGATATCGCATTGTGTTCAATCAATTCAATGAACAATACCCTTGAATATTCGGGTGCCAACAATTCTATGTACTTGGTAAGAAAAAGCAATATCCCTTTAAACCTTAATGGTGAATTTATTAATCCTGTTTTTGAGAATTCAGATGTTCGCCTTTTTGAGATAAAAGCAGACAAACAACCAATAGGATCTTTTGATAACCGTAAAGCTTTTACAAATCATCTTCTCGAATTAATGAAGGATGACACTATCTATGTTTTTACGGATGGATACGCGGATCAATTTGGAGGCCAAAACGGAAAAAAATTCAAATACAATCAATTGAAAGAGCTATTCGTTTCAATTCATAACTTAACTATGGAAGAGCAACAAGTTGTATTGGCTAAAACAATAGAGGATTGGAAAGGAAACCTGGAGCAAATAGATGATATTTGTATTGTTGGGGTAAAGATTTAAAAACTCGAACAAATAAAGGATACCTATTTTGTAGGGATAAAATTTAATTGCATTTTTTTTGAATCGTTTCATACGCTTTTATAAAGCCCAACTCTCCTGCCCTGCTCCAATCAGTGCAACCTCCAATTAAATCCCCTGAATCTATTTTAGCGCTTCCTCTACTATAAAAAGCTTCCTTATCTTTTGGGTTGTTCTCTATTACCCTTGTAAAATCAGAAATACAATCTGAATACTGTTTTAGCTGATAATTAGAAAGAGCACGGTCAAACAAAGCGTCAGAAAAATCAGGACTAATTTCAAGCGATTTGTTAAAATCAGCTATTGATCCCCTGTAATCTTTTAAATGGGCCTTTAATCGCCCTCTATCTTTGTAATAGGTGAAATTAACCGTATCAAGCTCAATTGCCTTATTATAATTATCCATTGCAACCTTTGTTCTTTCTAATTTAAAATTTATTTCTCCCAAAAAATAATGGTTTTTTGCTGATTTTGGATTTTGTTCAAGTGCTTTTTCAAAATAGGGCAAGGCGCCTACAAAATCATTAGAATAAAATAACTCAGTTCCTGTTTTTTCAAACTCAGAACTTTTTCCCTCCTGGGCATATACCATGGAAAATTGAAGAAAGAAGCAAAATAAAAGCATTTTTTTCATTGAACAAAGTTACGTGTTTTTAACTAAAATAGACTCATATTTAAGTGTTTAATTATTCATCGCCTGTATATGGTTGTCTGATTTTTTCAAATTTCTGAACTATTTAATTGATTTTATTTAGCAAAAATAAAAGGATAAAATCCTTCTCTGCTTAAGCAAGCAATAATTGGATTAGAAAGGGAAACTTTACCTTCAAAAAAAACAAGGCATTTTAAACTATTAATATCCGCGATAAATGCTTCCTCGTCTTTAAGTAAAAAGGACAGTTTTAGTAGAAATGCAAATTATGAAACTCAATATGAAAATTGATTTTATTTAGTGCTTTAATATTTCATTATCATCAGCACAAGAAATGAGATAATGTACATTTTTATCTGCTATAAATTACCTTTTCTGTTTTTGTGGTTCCTCGTCTGAGATTTTAACGAAATAAAGGCCGGGGGAAAAGGCGGAAAGGTCTATGTTAAGAATGCCTGTTCCTCTATTTGATTCATTAACAATAAAATTGCTATGTTTGCATATAGAACAACCAAAATGAAAAAGAAATTTTTAATTGGAATAGGAATATTTGTTGGATTATTGCTTATTGGCGCAGCACTTGGAGTGTTTTATTTTAAGCCAGACAAAGAAAAAGTTCTAAACTTTATAAAAGAAAACCCCGACAAAGCCAATATTTTGTTGATTAGAAACGATAGTATTTTAGCAGAACAAAATATAGAAAAGCTAAGTCCGCTAGCAAGTACAGTTAAAATAATAGTTGCTATTGAATACGCAAAACAGGCCAGTGCAGGAACAATAAACCCAGATGAATTTGTAGCGATTGCTGATCTTGAAAAATTTCATATCAAAGGAACTGACGGAGGCGCACATCCCGCTTGGCTTTTAACTGTTCAAAATAAAACTTTTGACAATAAAATTGCATTAAGAGAAATTGCAAAGGGAATGATTAAATACAGTTCAAATGCAAATACAGAATGGCTAATGGAAAGGCTTGGATTGGAAAATATAAATTCCAGAATCGATAGTTTAGGATTGAAAAACCATACTCAAATATATTATATTGCTTCTGCCATGTTCATTGGAAATGAAGCTTTCCCAGATGTAACTGGAACAGAATTAACTGAAAAGCTTCAAAACCTGGAGTTGATAAAATATATAGAACTTTCTAAAAGTATTCATGCCAAACTCTTGGTTGATACAGTTTATAAAACAAAAACCGGAGAGATGATGGAAATGGATGTTCAAAAAATATGGTCTAACAACCTTCCTAGCTCAACTGTGGCAGATTATGTGAGTATTATGAAAAAAATCAACAACAGGGTTTATTTTGATGTGAAAACCCAACAATATTTGGACGAAGTAATGGAATATGTTCTGGAAAACCCGGCAAACAAAGAGTGGTTGGAACACAGTGGGACGAAAGGCGGTTCAACTGCTTTTGCTTTAACAAAGGCATTGTACGCAACTGACAAAAAGGGGAATAAAACAGAACTTGCCTATTTTTTCAATGACCTTTCTCTTTTTGAAAATTTTCGATTGCAATTCAGTATGAACGAATTTGAATTGCATATTTTGACAAAAAATGAATTTAGAGAAAAAGTGTTTGGAACATTAAAACATCAAAATTAAGCTATAAATGGAGCATAGAGATTATATTCAAAAGATAATTGATCAACTTGGAAAAGTTCTTGAAAAAATTTTGGGTGACTTGATTGGCGCCATTAAAGAGGGCCAGATAAATCAAGGAATTGAAAAGATTAATTATGCCCTGAAAAATGAAATTAATATGGACATTGCTGAGATAATTATTCTGCCAAATAGTAAGTTGCTTGAAATTCTTCAGGAAGAAAAAAAGATAAACAATGAAAATTTGGAACGCCTTGCAAATATTCTAATTTTAATTGCAGATTCCACCTCAAAAGACAAAGTGAATAGTCAAGACAAGAAAAATATGTATGAAAAATGCCTTGTTTTATATGAACATCTTGAAAAAAACGAAAAGCTTTATTCTTTTGACAGACACTTGAAAATAGAAAGATTAAAAACCATTGTATAGAGAAAAAGAGTTGAATTTTCTACATTGAATTACCAAATAAACATTGAATTTTTGTTGAAAAAAGCAATAAAAAATAGCAATAAAAAAAGCATCCAAAATTAGTTTTTAAAAGATAAAGGTCTTTGTTTATCAAGACAAGCCAGGGTCAATATAAACGTGGATAGCGGCTTTATTTTAAAAAAAACATGACCCCGGAAAATAATTATATAGAAATTAACAAACAATCTTGGAATAACCGTACAGAATCGCATTTGAAATCTGACTTTTATGACATGAAGGGATTTTTGAATGGAAAATCGTCATTACAGCAAATTGAATTAGACTTGCTGGGAGATATAAAGGGAAAATCCATTCTTCATTTACAATGTCATTTTGGGCAGGATACTATTTCATTAAGCAAGTTGGGCGCCAATGTAACAGGAATTGATTTTTCTGACACAGCAATTCAAAATGCTGTTCGACTTGCAAAAGAAATGAAATCGGACACAAAATTTATTTGTTGCGATATATACGATTTACCAAACCATTTAAACCAACAATTCGATATTGTTTTTACTAGTTATGGAACAATTGGCTGGCTGCCAGATTTGGATAAGTGGGCAAAAGTGGTTTCTAAATTCTTGAAATCAAATGGAAAGTTCGTTTTTGTTGAATTTCATCCTGTAATTTGGATGTTTGATGATAATTTTGAAAAAATCGAGTATAATTATTTCAATTCAGGCGCTATTGTTGAAACAGAAAATGGAACTTATGCAGACAGAAATGCCAAAATTACGCAACAATATGTATGCTGGAATCACAGCATGAGCGAAGTTTTAAATAGCTTAATATCAAAAGGACTTGAGATTAATTCATTCAAGGAATTTGATTATTCTCCATACAATTGCTTTAAAAACACTATTGAATTTGAACCAGGAAAATATAGGATTGAACATTTAGGAAATACCATTCCAATGGTTTATTCAATTAAAGCAACAAAAAATACTACAGAGCATAATTGCTGAAGAATGATCTAATACATGTTGTAGGTTATTTATGAAAAAACTACTGTATTAGGCAGGATAAAAGTTGATACCAGAAAAAATGAACCGAGAAAAAACAAGAAGAAATTTTAGTAGAATTTTTTAGCTAAACATTAATTATAGCTAAATAAAAAGCCCCACAACTTTTTGCGGGGCTTTCCACAGAAAATTATTTTTGAATCACCACTTTTTCTGTCTGCACAAAATTGTCGCCATTTAATTGCATCAAGTAAATACCATTTGACAAATTTTGAAGATCAATAAGGTGATTTTTATCCACTACCTTTTCAGTATAAACAACTTGCCCAGTAATACTCATGATTTTCACATAAACGGGTGTTTTATTCATTTCTAAGTATAACCTATCTTTTGAAGGTGTAGGGAAAAACTTAACTGTAATCGGTAAATAGCAATACACAACTTTTGGTAAATAAGAATACACAGAAAATGGAAACAAGAGTGCACAGCTTTTAAACTTCAAAGGGGGTACCCCCTTTGAAGTTTAAAAGGATATTTGTCG